>NZ_JDWI01000035.1:0-66298 GCF_012932765.1 Rhizobium sp. 57MFTsu3.2 | reverse complement strand
GTCGCATGCCAGTGCCTGCTGGCTGCAGCCGCCCAAAACATCAAGAAGATCGCCATGGCGCTCACCAAGCCACCCAGACCAGCCATGGCATGAGGGCCAGAGGCCGCCAACTTCGCCCCGCCTCAGAACCCAACTAAAACAACCAACGTCCAAAAAACAANCCCGCCGAAAATATCGGCGGGTTTGTCAGCAGTCTGAGCCCGCTTCCCAGCGGGCTTTTCTCGTTTTAGCTATTGCGCGCATCCGCGGCTGCCGCCACGCAATATCCGTTTGAATAGCGTCGAGAGTGCTGATTTACTGAGTTTCGGTCAGGAGGCCGCCAGCCATGAGATGCTTGGTTCTAGTCGTTGCGTGCTTGCTCCCGACGGTATCCTTTGCCGCCGGGCCTGTGAAGGTCGATGCGAAAGACTACAGCTGCGCACAGCTCGCGCAGATTATCCGCCAATCCAAGAAGGTCTATGTCCGCCTCGGCTTCGGAGGCCGCAACTTTCGCTATCCGCCAGCTCAATGCGGCCCAGGCGACAAGCTGAGCACCGCTAGCTTGCGTGACCGTACGGGCAAGCAGTGCCTCCTGGACTACGCCTGCATCAACGATCCAATGTCGATGTACAATTACTAGGTCGCAGATTATAAGCGCGCGGCCACCGCCGGACTGAGGCGGGTCGGTCGCGCGACTATGCCAGAACGTATGTCAACCTGATCACGTCCCCGCCAATTCGATCGCTCGCCACGAGGCGCAGCGGCGGCCGCGGGCCGGCGAAGAACGGCTTGCCGCGACCAAGCACGACGGGATGGAGATACATTCGATATTCATCGACCAGACCGAGGTCACCAAGACTTCGCGCCAGTTCAGGTCCGGAAACTTCAATCACTCCGTCCAGCTGAGCCTTCAACCCGCGGATGGTCGCTTCGATGTCGTCCGCGACAAGCGTGGCGTTCGGGCCGACTGATTGCAGCGAGCGCGACACGACCCATTTCGGTTGGCGCCGCCACGCCGCTGCGTAGTCGCACTCCGCCTCGTCCCATTCGGCATGGTCTTCGTCCCAATACCGCATCGCCTCGTACATGCGGCGACCGTATACGCTTCCGGCAAGGCCGCGCACGTCGTCGATGAAATGACGAAAGAGCACGGGATCGGGCGGCCCAAATTCTAAATGGTCGACATAACCATCCAGGGACTGGTTCAAAGCGAACACGAGCTTGGACATGCTGCAGGACCTCCTCCCAAGTTCCTCACAACGGTCTGACCGATGCTACGCAGAAATGAATTTGCTTACAATCTGACGTCGCTTGGTTGGTGCGACCAAATTAGAGCTCCCTTCCAACCTCTACGCACAAGGCAGACCGGCCCTAACCACCCACGGGTCACCTACAGTGGCCATTTGTGTCGACCTATTGACCTCAACTTAACTTGAGGAATTACACCCGCGCTTGTGACATCCAAAGCAAAGGAGACAGGGATGAACGGAGCGTTTTACCGGATCGACAAGTTTGCTGTTCCGGAGGCTGCGCGGGAGGAATTCCTCATGAACGTGCTGAAGACGCACGAGGTCTTGCAGGCGCAGGAGGGCTTCATCAGCCATCAGGTGCTGGAGCAGGTTTCAGGGCCTGGCGAGTTCAACTTCGTGACGATCGCGCAATGGGAAAGTGCCGAGGTGATCGACCGGGTCAAAGCGGTGGTGCAGGCAGCCCATCGCGCCAGAAACTTCGATCCGCAGGCGCTGTTCGAACGCCTAGGCATTCGCGCCGACATTGCCAACTACAAGCCGATCGCGGCTTGATCCGAATGGCCGGCTAGACGCCGGCCATGTTCTTTTCGCGGCGGACAAGCAGGTAGAAGCGTCCGCAAAGCATCACGGCTGCCGCCGCCAGCCCGACCAAGAAGCCGAACCAGATGCCGATTCCACCGAAGCCAAGCGGGAACGCAAAGGCCCAGGCGAGGAAGAAGCCAATCGGCCAATAGGCGATCAGCGCCAGGATCATCGGTACGCGCGCATCCTTCAAGCCGCGCAGCAGGCCATTGGCGATTGCCTGCAAGCCATCGACCAACTGGAAGAGCCCTGCCACAACGATCAGCGGCCCAGCATAGGCAAGCACCTGAGGTGCCTCCGGCAGGGTCGTATCAAGGAACCAGCTTCCCAGGAACTCGGGAACGGCAGCAAACAGAATGCTGCCGGCCGCCGCGATCAGGCAGGCGATGACGACGACAGCGATCGAAGCCCGAACGACTGCGGTGTAGTCGCCCTGCCCGTGCGCGACGCCGACCCGAACGGTGGCCGCCTGCGACAGGCCAAGCGGGATCATGAAGGCAATCGACGCCCATTGCAGCGCGATGCCGTGAGCGGCGAGCTCGATCGTTCCGATTTGCCCCATCAGCAGCGAGGCAACGGTAAAGAGGCTCACTTCGGCGAGGATCGTCACGCTGATCGGCAGGCCGAGACGCACGACTTCCCAGAAGGCCTTCCAGTCGGGACGCCAGAACCGGACGAATATCTCGTAGCGCCGCGTCTCCGCCCTGCTCTGCACATAGCCAATGATAAACAGGAAGCCGGCGGCCTGCACGACGACCGAAACGATCGCCGCTCCCTCTAGGCCCATTGCCGGGAAGCCGAAATGGCCGAGCACCAGCGCATATGCGAAGAAGGCGTTCAGCACCAGCATCGCGATCGTCACGTTGAGAATGACCGCCGCGCGGCCGATCGCGCTGACCAGCGCACGCATGACATTGTAAAGCAGCCCCGGCAGCACGCCGAATTGACCGATCAATATGTAGCCATGCGCGAGTGCAGCCACTTCGGGCTTCTGTCCAGCGGCAAGCAGGATCCGCTCGGAATTGAAGAACGCTGGCAGCATGATCACCCAATAGGCCAGCACGACCCAAAGGCCCATGCGTAGCGACCGGCGCACGCTGACGACGTCGCCCTTCCCGTAGGCCTGCGCAACCATCGGTATGACCGCGATGGCGAAACCCGAGCCGAAAACGAGGATCGTGAACAGGAACTGCGCCGATAGCACCATGGCAGCGAGGTTTTCAGCACCGAGACGGCCGACAATCATCACGTCGGTCGTGTTGATGCCGAGCTGGGCCAGCTGCGCGCCAATCAACGGGACTCCGAGCGCCAGCGTGGCGCGGAAATGCGCAGCCCAATGGTTATCGTTTTTCGGCGCTAGCTTGCGCGCGTCGATCGGCGTGTCCATGACACCAGTCCTGTGATTGAATCGCTGACGGCCGCAAGTTGCGGCAAAACATCAAGAGGAATTAGATCAAAGCTCCGCAAAGAGCCATTCAAAACTAGGCAAATGATGAAAAATTCATCATCGCATCACGAATTCTGATGGCTCACTCGGCCGGCTGCTCGACGGCTTCTGCGACCTTGACCGTGCGTACCTTCGTCAAGAACACAATGGCCGCGATCAGGATGATGATGGCCGACAGCAGGTATGGCGCCCCAGCGAAACGCACCGGCGCCTCGGGTCCAGTGAAGTAGCCGAACAGCTGCGTAAAGATCAGCGGCCCGACGATCGTGGTGATGCTGCTGAGGCTGGTGAGCGCCCCTTGCAATTCTCCCTGAGCAGAGGGGGGCACCTTGGCGACTGCTATGCTTCGCAGCGGCGGATCGGCGACATTTTCCATCACCGTCAGCACGATGATCGTGTAGACCATCCAGCCCTCCCAGGCGAAGGCGTAACCCGTCAGTCCGACGACGGAAAAACACAAGCCCAGCACTGCTGTCTTCCACTCGCCGAGTACCGGCACGATCTTCGGCAGAATGACGCCCATGACAAAGGCTGCGCCGATGCCGTAGATGCCGAGAGACAGGCCGATCTGGCCCTCGCTCCAGCCATAACGGAAAGTCGATACGAAGGCCCAGACCGCCGGATAGACGGCATGCGCCAGCCAGAAAAGGAACATGACCGCACAGATTGACCCAATACCGGGGTAGTTTCGCATCTGCTTCAGCGCGCCAAGAGGATTGGCACGCTTCCACTCAAACGTCCGACGATTCTTTGCCTCCAATGTCTCGGGAAGCATGAAATAGGCGGCAACGAAATTGAGGAACGAGAGCGCCGCTGCCCCAAAAAACGGTACTCGGGGGCCGAACTCGCCGAGGAAGCCGCCGATGACAGGGCCGATCGTGAAACCGACGCCAAACGCAATGCCGATCAGGCCGAAATTCTTGGCCCGATTGTCATCATTGCTGATGTCGGCGATGTAGGCGGAACAGGTCGCAAAGCTGCCGCCGCTGAAGCCAGCCAGCGCACGACCGATAAAAAGCATCCAGAAGCTCGTCGCCACTGCGCAGATGAAGTTGTCGATCGCAAAGGTCAGCACCGACAGAAGCAGAATGGGGCGCCGCCCGAAGCGGTCGCTGAGATTGCCCAGGAACGGCGCAAACAGGAACTGCATGACCGCATAGACGACAAGCAGCCAGCCACCATCGAGAGCTGCATCGCTCACGGACCCACCGGTCAATTGCTCAAGATAAGCGGGCAGCACAGGCATGATGATCGCGATCCCGATCACGTCGAGAAACAGGATCATGAAGACAAGGAACAAGCCGCGACGAACGAATTTCGGATCAAGCATGAGGCATCTCTACAGCAGGCTATTTCTGAAAAGACGATCTCGTCGCCGGCATTTGTTACATAGCTCACGTATATTAGCGAAACAATCCGTGAACATTTCAAATCTTTTGATAGGCTCACGAGTTAAGTTGATCGAGAACCGGAACAAACGGGGATTCTACCCCTCTTTCCGCGGTTCGCCTTTGACGAAGTCGACGAACGCCCGAAGCGCAGGCGGCATGTGTTTACGGCTCGCATAGTAGAGAAACGGACCTGAGAATTCCGTCACCCAATCATCGAGGATCGGCACCAATTCTCCCCTCTCGATGGCGGGCATCAGAACCTCCTCGAAGGTCCTGATGATGCCGAGCCCGGTGACCGCAGCCGAGACTTGCATTTCGATCGTGTTGGCGATGATCGGCCCCTTCGGCGTAATCACTAGAGTCTCGTCTGCCCGCTCGAACTCCCAGGGCAACGCAGCTCCGCTGAGGAAACGATGCCTGACACACTCATGCTCGAGCAGGTCGCGCGGGTGACCAGGGATACCGCGGCGCTCGAGGTAGTCAGGCGCGGCCGCCGTGACATATCTTTGACGGCGCGGCCCGATCGGCACTGCGATCATGTCGCGCTCAAGCCGCTCGTCATAGCGGATGCCGGCGTCATACCCGGCTGCGAGCACATCGACGAACGTATCCTCTCCGACGATCTCGAGCGAGATCCGCGGGTAACGCTTCAGAAAACGGCTGGCGAGATCAGGCAGGAAAAGCCGCGTGGCGATGATCGGCACGTTGAGGCGGAGGGTTCCGCTCGGGCTATCACGGAAAACGTCGAGTTGCTGGAGCGCCAAGGAGATTTCGCTAAGCGCAGGTGTCAGGCGTTGGAGCAGCCGCTCCCCAGCCTCCGTCGGCGTGACGCTGCGGGTCGTCCGGTTGAGCAGGCGAACACCGACATGCTCCTCCAGCCGCCGCAGCGAGTCGCTCAGTGAAGAAGCGGAGACACCGCGCTTGCGGGCAGCGGCGCGAAAGCTGCGCTCCCTTGCAATGGCCGTGAAGGCATCCAGATCATTGAGAGGAAGGTCTTCCATTGTGCATTTCCCCGTACAGCTCGTTCGCATTCATATGGATTATCGCACGAGGCCGGGCGCGATAAAACTATTCCCGGCGATCAACATCGGCGTGACGAAGGAGAACGAAATGGAAAAGCATCGTTTGGGAGAAACCGGCCCAATGGTATCGGCCATCGGCCTCGGCTGCATGGGCATGTCCGGCATGTACGGGCCATCCGACCGCAGCGAGAGCATTGCCACGATTCATGCTGCTCTCGACGTCGGCATCAACCTGCTCGACACCGGCGACTTCTACGGCATGGGCCACAACGAGATGCTGATCGGCGAAGCGTTGAAGGGCCGCAAGCGGGACGACGTCGTCATCAGCGTCAAGTTCGGCGCCCTGCGCGATCCAGCCGGCAACTGGAGCGGCTACGACTCCCGGCCCGCCGCGATCAAGAACTTCCTCGCCTACACGCTGAAGCGTCTCGACGTCGACTACATCGACATCTACCGCCCCGCCCGCCTGGATCCCAACGTTCCCATCGAGGAAACGGTGGGCACGATCGGTGACATGATCAAGGCAGGGTACGTCAGGCATGTCGGCCTTTCGGAAGTCGGCGCAGATACCATACGCCGCGCAGCCAGCGCCCATCCGATTTGCGATCTGCAGATCGAGTATTCACTGATCTCGCGCGGCATCGAGAACCAGATCCTGCCAACCTGCCGTGAGCTCGGGATTTCAATCACCGCCTACGGTGTTCTCTCCCGCGGCCTGATCAGCGGACATTGGCATAAGGGACAGGCAACCGGCTCCGGTGATTTCCGCGGCATGAGCCCGCGCTTCCAGGACAGCAACATCGATCAGAACCTCGCGCTCGTCGAGGAACTGCGAAAGATCGCGGACGAGAAGCGGGTATCTGTCGCTCAGATCGCCATCGCCTGGGTGGCGGCCCGCGGGCAGGACATCGTGCCCCTCGTCGGCGCGCGCCGACGTGACCAGCTTACCGAAGCGCTCGGTTCGCGCGCTGTGCAATTGTCCACCGAGGATATGGCGGCCATCGAACGCGCCGTGCCGAAGGACGCCGCGGCGGGTGCACGCTACCCTGACGCACAGATCAGACATATGGACAGTGAAAAGTGATGCTGGCCAGCCTCTCCACATAAGGAGAGGCTGTCTCAAATCACACGGGGCCTGAGAAGGTATCGCAGGCCGACAACTGCCCGCTGTCGAAGCCACGCTTGAACCAACGCGCCCGCTGCTCCGAAGTGCCGTGGTTGAAACTCTCGGGCACGACGTAGCCCTGGCTGCGCTTCTGCAGCCTGTCGTCGCCAATCTGCTGGGCTGCGTTCAGCGCCTCCTCCAGATCGCCGGCTTCGAGAATGCCCTTCTGATCGGTAAATTTGCCCCAGATGCCGGCGAAGCAGTCGGCCTGCAGTTCAACGCGGACGGACATCTTGTTGGCCTCCGCCTCGCTCATCCGCTGACGCGCCTCGTTGAATTTCGGCAGGATGCCCAGCAAGTTCTGAACATGATGGCCGACTTCATGCGCAACGACGTAGGCTTCGGCGAAATCGCCGGAGGCGCCGAACTGGCGGCTGAGCTGGTTGAAGAAGGCCGTGTCGAGATAGACCTTGTGGTCGCTCGGGCAGTAGAAAGGACCGGTCGCCGCTGAGGCAAAGCCGCAGGCAGACTGCGTCTGTCCGGAAAAGAGAACGAGGCGAGGCTCTTCGTACTGACGACCAAGGGACTGGAAGATCCCGTTCCACGTGTCCTCGGTCTCGGCAAGAACGGTACGAACGAATGCGGTCATTTCATCGTTGGCAGGTGTCTGACTTCCCGATTCGCTTTGCTCATAGCCGGGGCCGTTGGTCGTCATGCCGCCATCCATAACCTGCAGCAGGTCTATGCCCATGGCCTTGAGGATAAAATAGATGACAACAAGAAAGATGATGGTGCCGATGCTCAGGCCGCCGCCGCGCCGGCCCATGCCGCCGCCGGTAGGAAAGCCGAAGCCTCCACCTCTGCCCAATCCGCCCATGGAAGGATCGCCACGACGATCCTCGATGTTGTCGGACTGACGCCGGCCTTTCCACTCCATGACGGTTCCCCTGGGCTAAACCTTCGATCGGTAGGTATATATCTCGATGATCGGGAAATTCCAGTTAACCTGAGAGAACCCGTACACCACTGTGGACCAGCTTGACGAGACATCGACATTCGGGCCTCCTTGCGAGAAAGAAGTCTGAGGAGGAGAGACATGAAGGCACTTCGGCTCGAAGCGACGGGCAAGCTGGCTCTGCGCGAGGTAGAGCGTCCCGACCCGGGTGTTGGCGAGTTGCTGGTTCGTGTGGAGGCTTGTGGCATTTGCGGCACCGACCGGCATCTGTTCCTCGGAGAGTTTCCTTCCAAGCCGCCCGTTACGCTCGGCCATGAGTTCTGCGGCATCATCGAAAGAGTGGGCGATGGCGTGAGCGGCTTTCGCGAAGGCATGCGCGTCACCGGCGATCCGAATATCGCATGCGGTCAGTGTCCAGAATGCCAGCGCGGCCGCGTCAATCTCTGCCATAACCTGCAGGCGACCGGCATCCATCGCGACGGTGGCTTTGCGGAATATGTCTGCATCCCGCAGCAGCAGGCTTTCGAGCTGCCCTTGGCACTGCCGCCTCTGCATGGCGCCTTCTGCGAACCTCTCGCCTGCTGCATCCACGGTGTCGACCTTGCGGAAATCCGAACGGGCTCGTCGGTTGTCGTCCTTGGCGGCGGCGTGATCGGCTTGCTGGTCGTCCAGTTGGCCCGCCTGGCGGGAGCGACAAAGGTTGTTCTCGTTACCCGCAGCGAAGAGAAGCGGAGGGTCGCCGAAAGGCTGGGAGCGACCGCGAATGCGGATCCCTCGGTCGGCGATATCGTGTCCCGCTTGACCGCGCACGACGGTTTGTTGCCGGGAGGCGCCGATGTCGTCATCGAATGCGCGGGCGTAGCGGAAACGATCGAACAGGCACCTGGGCTTGCGCGGCGCGGCGGCACGGTCGTGATCCTCGGAGTCATGCCGCAGGGTGTGAAGGTCGCAATCGAGCCGTTCGATCTCCTCTTCCGAGAGATCAAGCTGGTAAGCTCATTTATCAACCCGTTCACTCACCTGCGGGCGGCCGAACTGATCGCGTCGGGAACGATCCAAGTCGAGCCACTAATCTCCCGCCGGATCGGTTTCAAGGAGGGCGTGGAAGCGATCTCCAATCCCGCCCGGAAAGGCGAGATCCGGGCACTTGTCGTACCGGGCATCGACTAGGCTCTCACAAGAGCTGCCAATTCCTGTCGATTCCGCAAATTATGGGGTTCCGTTTACAAATACATTTGCCTATAAGCCGCTTCTAGCCTGAAAAGACCATCATATGCGCGACCCGGCCGGTGCCTCCCACCCTGGCCGGCTTTCTGCGCAGCTAGGAAACGGAAAACGCCCATGCCGAAGCGCCAAGATATCAAATCGATCCTCATCATCGGCGCAGGACCGATCGTCATTGGCCAGGCTTGCGAATTCGACTACTCCGGCACCCAGGCCTGCAAGGCGCTGAAGGAGGAAGGCTACCGCGTCATCCTCGTCAACTCCAACCCGGCAACGATCATGACCGACCCGGGCCTCGCCGACGCCACCTACGTCGAGCCGATCACCCCCGAAGTCGTCGCCAAGATCATCGCCAAGGAGCGCCCCGACGCGCTGCTGCCGACCATGGGCGGCCAGACCGCGCTCAACACCGCGCTTTCCCTGAAGAGAATGGGCGTCCTGGACCGCTACAATGTCGAAATGATCGGCGCCAAGCCCGCCGCTATCGACAAGGCCGAAGACCGCGCCCTGTTCCGCGAGGCGATGGAAAAGATCGGCCTCGAAACCCCGCGCTCGATGCTCGCCAACGCCACCGACATCAAGGATGCCGACCGCAAGACGCATGAAGCCGAGCGCAACAAGCTGAAGGAAAGCCTCTCCGGCGCCGAACTCGACAAGGCGCTCGACGAACTGGAAAACCAGTGGAACCTCGGCGAGACCGACCGCAAGCAGCGCTACATCAGCCACGCCATGGCGATTGCCGCCCAGGCGATCGACGTCGTCGGCCTGCCCGCCATCATCCGCCCCTCCTTCACTATGGGCGGCACCGGCGGCGGCATTGCCTACAACCGCTCGGAGTTCTTCGAAATCATCGGCGGTGGCCTCGATGCCTCCCCGACGACCGAAGTTCTGATCGAGGAATCGGTTCTCGGCTGGAAGGAATACGAAATGGAAGTCGTCCGCGACAAGGCGGACAACTGCATCATCATCTGCTCGATCGAAAACATCGACCCGATGGGCGTCCACACGGGCGACTCGATCACCGTCGCGCCGGCTTTGACGCTGACCGACAAGGAATACCAGATGATGCGCAACGCCTCGATCGCGGTCCTGCGCGAGATTGGCGTGGAAACCGGCGGCTCGAACGTCCAGTTCGCCGTCAACCCGAAGGACGGCCGCCTCGTCGTCATCGAAATGAACCCGCGCGTCTCGCGTTCGTCGGCGCTTGCCTCGAAGGCCACCGGCTTCCCGATTGCCAAGGTCGCCGCCAAGCTCGCCATCGGCTACACGCTCGACGAGCTCGACAACGACATCACCGGCGGCGCGACGCCCGCCTCCTTCGAACCGTCGATCGACTACGTCGTCACCAAGATCCCGCGTTTCGCCTTCGAGAAGTTCCCGGGCGCCTCGCCGGTTCTCACCACCGCCATGAAGTCGGTCGGTGAAGTCATGGCGATCGGCCGCACCTTCGCCGAATCGTTGCAGAAGGCGCTGCGCGGCCTCGAAACCGGCCTGACCGGCCTCGATGAAATCGAAATCCCCGGTGTTGAAGAAGGCGAATCCAGCCAGAACGCCATCCGCGCCGCGATCGGCACACCGACGCCGGATCGCCTGCGCATGGTGGCCCAGGCGCTTCGCCAGGGCATGAGCCCCGAAGAGGTTCACGAGGGCTGCAAGATCGACCCGTGGTTCATCGCCCAGTTCAAGGCGATCGTCGATATGGAAGCCCGCATCCGCGAGCATGGCCTGCCGACAGACGCCACGAACCTGCGCACGCTGAAGGCAATGGGCTTCTCCGACGCCCGCCTCGCCACGCTGACGGGCAAGCGCCCGAAGGAAGTCGCCGAGCTGCGCAACAGCCTGAACGTCCGCCCGGTCTTCAAGCGCATCGATACCTGCGCTGCCGAGTTCGCCTCGCCGACCGCCTACATGTACTCGACCTACGAAAGGCCTTTTGTCGGTGAACTGCGCTCTGAAGCCGAAGTCTCGGCCGCCAAGAAGGTCGTCATCCTCGGCGGTGGTCCGAACCGTATCGGCCAGGGCATCGAGTTTGACTACTGCTGCTGCCATGCCGCCTTCGCGCTGCGTGACGCCGGCTACGAAGCTATCATGATCAACTGCAACCCGGAAACGGTCTCGACCGACTACGATACGTCGGATCGCCTCTATTTCGAGCCGCTCACGGCTGAAGACGTGATCGAGATCCTCCGCGCGGAGCAGGAAAAGGGCGAAGTCGTCGGCGTCATCGTCCAGTTCGGCGGCCAGACCCCGCTGAAGCTTGCGGAAGCGCTTGAGAAGAACGGCATCCCGATCCTCGGCACTGCGCCCGACATGATCGACCTTGCCGAAGACCGCGACCGCTTCCAGAAGCTCCTGATCAAGCTCGACCTGACCCAGCCGAACAACGGCATCGCCTACTCGGTCGAACAGGCTCGCCTGGTAGCCACCGAGATCGGCTTCCCGCTGGTCGTGCGCCCGTCCTACGTTCTCGGCGGCCGCGCCATGCAGATCCTGCATTCGGAAGGCCAGCTGCAGACCTACCTGCTCGACACCGTGCCGGAACTGGTGCCCGAAGACATCAAGCAGCGCTACCCGAACGACAAGACCGGCCAGATCAACACCCTGCTCGGTAAGAACCCGCTGCTGTTTGACAGCTATCTCTCGAACGCCATCGAAGTCGACGTCGACTGCCTCTCCGACGGCAACGACGCCTTCATCGCCGGCATCATGGAACACATCGAGGAAGCTGGCATCCATTCGGGCGATAGCGCCTGCTCACTGCCGCCGCGCACCCTTTCGAACGAGATGATCGACGAGCTCGAGCGTCAGGCAAAGTCGATGGCCAAGGCGCTGAACGTCGTTGGTCTGATGAACGTACAGTTCGCCATCAAGGACGGCACCGTCTACGTGCTGGAAGTGAACCCGCGCGCCTCACGTACCGTTCCCTTCGTCGCCAAGACCATCGGCGCCCCAATCGCCAAGATCGCCGCCCGCGCCATGGCCGGCGAGAAGCTCGACGCGCTGTTCTCGACCTACGGCCAGAAGCCGGATCCGCGCAACCTCAAGCATATCGCCGTCAAGGAAGCCGTCTTCCCGTTTGCCCGCTTCCCCGGCGTCGACACGCTGCTCGGCCCGGAAATGCGCTCGACCGGCGAAGTCATCGGCCTCGACACCGATTTCGCGCTGGCGTTTGCGAAGTCGCAGCTCGGCGCCGGCGTTGAACTGCCGCGTGACGGAACGGTCTTCGTATCGGTCCGCGACGAGGACAAGCCGCGCGTGCTGCCGGCCATCCGCGTTCTCGTCGGCGAAGGCTTCAAGGTTCTGGCAACCGGGGGCACGCAGCGCTTCCTGGCTGAGAACGGCATCGCGGCTACGAAGATCAACAAGGTCCTGGAAGGTCGCCCACACATCGAAGATGCGATCCGCAACCGCCAGGTCCAGCTCGTGATCAATACGACGGACGGCAACAAGGCGATCTCCGACTCCAAGTCGCTGCGCCGCGCAACGCTGATGCAGAAGGTCCCCTACTACACCACGATGGCCGGCGCCGAGGCGGCCGCCCAGGCGATCAAGGCGCTGCGGGCTGGCAACCTCGAAGTTCGTCCGCTGCAAAGCTACTTCTAATAAAGAATTGGACCGGCGCGCCATCCGCGCCGGTCCGCTCTCGAGGCGTCGGAGCCGTTAGATTCGCGCCCTTGCATCCTGCGCGTCCGCCTTGACGTTCCAGGCATTCTGAAAGGCCGGTCGCCGCCGATCCTGCAAAATCAGCTTTCCGCCTTCTTCACGCCGCGTCGGAATGGCGTGACGATCGATAGCGCCTTCCAGAGTCATCGCAAGGTCGTGGGCGAAAACCCGATTGCCGATATGCCATGAGTGGGTCCATGAACCAATCTGGGGCTGCGAAGCTGGATCGACCGTATTGAAATACTCACCGCAATTGACGTCGACCGCTTTAGCGTTGACCAACGCCGGCAGCCCAACGCGACCGACACGCGGCGCAACGCCGAGCCTCTTCGCGTTGGATACGGCAAGGACGGAATCGAAAGGATTGGAGTAGTTGGTGAGCCGCATGATCCGGCGGAACATCGGCTGATTCCAGTCGCTCGCAAGCGACAGGCTATCCGTGGACACATCGCCGCCAATGAACGCAACTGCCTGATGCGCTTTAGAACGGTCGGAATGTCATTGTTGTAGCCATGCACAAAAATAAGCACATCGCCCCGCGGACCGATCGAATTCGGATTCTCGTCGCCATCCGCGAGCCCCTGCACCTCGGCGACCCAATCCTTCGCACTGGATACTGCCTGGCGCGCATCGTAGCTGTCGAGCACATCAGGCACCTTCAGGAACTTGATCGGCCCGGGTTCCGCGATCAATGCATCACCCGTTCGCTTTCTGGCACTGATGATGTAGTTGTCGCCCATCTTCCCCTCCTGCGCCAACAAGCCCTACGCCCAAGACGATCGTACAGCTTACAGATTCAACCCAAAGACGCCAATGCAGCGCCGATGCGGGCAGTATCTCGGCCGGCGTTCTTCCTGACGGCGATAGAGCCAACAAAGACGCCTCAGCCCATTGGAGCCTGTACCAACGGTCGAATCACGCTTTGCGATCCCGAGGGAACGGCGAAATATGCATCATTTTTTGCGCCATCGAGAGAATTGCCAGTCAGTCCTTCAGAGGCGTTCTCAGCGAACCGTCCACCTCAAAGTCAATATTGCTCAGGTTTGCGGTCGTAACGGAGCGCCTCCGGGTAGCGATACGAATTTTATGGAAATCAGCGGTGGCGATCTGCTATAACCACAACAGTTAGGATTGTTACACGGTTCCGAAGTTCCCCTTCGGGACCTGTTTTCTTTTGTGTCTGCGGCTAAGCGGACACGGGGAGTGAAGGACAGAAAAATGGTTGATAAGGTACCGATGACGCAGGGTGGTTTCGTCAAGCTGCAGGAAGAACTGCGCTGGCGTCAGCAGGAGGAGCGCCCCCGCATCATCGAGGCAATCGCCGAAGCCCGTGCCCATGGTGACCTCTCGGAAAACGCCGAATACCATGCGGCCAAGGAAGCGCAGAGCCACAACGAAGGCCGCATCAGCGAGCTTGAAGACCTGACCGCACGCGCGGAGGTCATCGACCTGTCGAAGATGTCCGGTGACAAGATCAAGTTCGGCGCGAAGGTGAAGCTCGTCGACGAGGACACCGAAGAAGAAAAGACCTATCAGATCGTCGGCGATCAGGAAGCCGATGTTAAGGCCGGCCGGATCTCCATCTCGTCGCCGATCGCTCGCGCGCTGATCGGCAAGGAAGTCGGCGACTCGATCGAAGTCAACGCACCCGGCGGCTCCAAGGCCTACGAAGTCCTTTCCATTTCCTGGGGCTGATTGATCCGTGGAAGGTCGCGGCCAACCGGCTATCGTCAATGTTAGTGACGTCGAGATTATTGCGCCGAACTTCAAAAAACGGCTCTCCGGCGTCACCTCCACCATCATTCAGCTGATCCCGGTCCAGCGCGTACTCGGCGAGAAGATTGCGACCCTCGGCCCGGGCCTTCCAGCATCTCTGCCGCACATTCGCTTTCGCGACCTGCCGAAGCTTTGGCGCGCGCCGCGCTGTCGGCCCTTCCGCATATGGCACGCCCGCCGCAACATCGAGATGCTGCCGGCCATTCTCATGCGCGATGTCCTGCGCATGCCCCTGAAGATTGTCTTCACGTCGGCCTCTCAGCGCCGCCACACCGGCTGGACGAAATGGCTGATCTCCAGAATGGACGCCGTGATCGCGACCAGCGGCAAGACGGCAAACTATCTGGAAGTGCCGAACACCGTTGTTCTGCACGGAATAGACACGGCCCGCTTCTCTCCGGCGGAAGACAAGGCGACAGCCAAACAGCTGCTTGGTCTTGACGCCACGAAGAGGATCGCCGGCTGTTTCGGTCGCGTTCGTCACCAGAAGGGCACGGATCTTTTTGTCGACAGCATGATCCGCCTGCTGCCGACCCGACCGGACTGGATCGCCGTTATTGCCGGACGTGCAACATCCCAGCACGTCGAGTTCGAGAAGGAGCTGAAGGCGCGCGCTGCAGCCGCAGGCCTGGCCGATCGCATTCTATTCGTCGGCGAGCACACCAATATCAATGACTGGTATCGGACGCTCGACCTCTTCATTGCTCCACAGCGCTGGGAAGGCTTTGGTCTGACACCGCTCGAAGCGATGGCAACGGCGGTCCCCGTGGTCGCTACCGACGTCGGTGCGTTTCCTGAACTGCTGGTAACGGGCGCCAACGAAACCGGCCTCATCGTCCCGCGCGACGATCTCGGTACAATGGTTCAAGCGTCCAGTCTCTTCATGGATGACGAAAGCCGCCGACAGCAGGCATCGGCCCGCTCCCGAACTCATGCGATGAATACCTTCAGTATCGAAGGCGAAGCACGGAAGCTTGGCGCCATTTATCGGTCGCTTTAAGCGACGACATCAAGGCTTGCGCTTGAAAAGCTCGAGATAGGCGTTGGCAACTGCGTCTTCGGAGAACTGCTTCATCAGCGTCTCCCGCCCCCCCGCAGCAACCTTCGCGGCCAGTACCGGATCGTTGATCAGCCGTTCGATGGCGTGCGAGAAACCATCGGCATCGCCGATGTCAACCAGTAGCCCATTGTCACAGTCACGCATGAACCACGAGGGTCCCTCGGAGCGGCTGGAGACAACAGGCTTGCCCTGCGCCCAGGCCTCTAGAATGACATTGCCAAGCGGCTCGTGCTTTGACGGCATCACGAAAATATCGGCAGCGGCGACGAACGGCCGCGTATCCTTCTGCCAACCGAGAAAACGTACGCGGTCCATAACGCCAAGGTCCGCTGCGACCTTCTTGACGTTCTCCAATTCTTCGCCTTCGCCCGCAAGCCACAAATAGACATCAGGCAGCTTCGCCACCGCCGCCGTCAGCAAGGCAAATTCCTTGCGTGGTACGAAACGGCCCATCGACATCACGACGGGCGCATCAACCGGCGTGTTCAGCGACGCGCGATCGACGGGCGCCACTTGTTCAGTATTCGTGAAGTTCGAGATCACCTCGACGCCGCGTGTCCAGCCCAGCTTATTACGCACATGCTCGCCGATACCAGGCGTATTGCAAACGAGAATGTCGGAGTTTTTAAAGTAGCTGAGGTTTGTCGGGTAATCCCCAAGACGGGAGAGCTTGATACATCCCTTATAGTTCGGCATCAGTCGGCTGCCACGGGTCGCCCAAGAAAACAGCGCATCGGGCTTCTCCATACGCGCCATGTGTTTGACCCGCAAAGGCAATAGGATCCTGTCGGGTGAGAGATTTCGAAACTTGCTTTCGATGATGCGCGACGACTGCTCGATGTCCTTCCGCCATAGCCGGTTCGGACGGATGACCGCGGTTTGCTCGACGCCCCGGCGTGCCAGGGCGTTGACCAGATGAACAAAGAAACGCTCAGCACCGCCATCCTTGCCGAAATGATAATGCATCACTTTCATGATTGAACCTTTGGACCTTAGTGCCTTCCCGCATCATCAAAATTCGGATGCCGCTCGGCTGCCTTACGCTGATACAGCTTCGCCTGCGTCAGAAAGGCGTACACAGCACCTGTCATAGCTTCTATGAAGCCCGACGGCCCGCAACGCCATAGACCGTTATGAAAATAAAGGCGCCAGAAATAGAGCACCGGGCTGAAAATCAGTCTGAGGAAGGTCGTCCCCTCGCCTAAGGCGAAGTGCTGATCGGCCTTCAGGGTCGAATACTTGTTTTCCTTGAGGATCTGATCATCGATGATCAGTGGCCGGTAATGAAGAAGGCTGCCGGACTTTGCGTCCTCGACACGCCCCGTCGGCACTATGCCTTCATGAACAGCTTGCGTGAGATCATATGCGCCCCTGCCCTTGCGGATCAGCCGCAGGTTCCTGCGCTCGTGCACATGCACAGGGGTGTAGCCGTAACCGACCAGATAGGGGCGACGCGCCAGCCGCCACCCGACAATATCCTCGGAAGCGGCAATGAGCTCCGGCAAAAGCTTCCGCAGGGGTGCATCGAGCCGTTCATCGGAATCGATATTCAAGCGCCAAGGCTGCGTACACTGATCGAGTGCGAATTGCTTCTGCCCTGCGTAACCGCGCCAATTCTCGTGAAACACCCGGATCGGCCAGCCATTCTCGATATAGGACTCCAGCAGAGCAATCGTCCCGTCCGTCGAACCGGAGTCAACGACCACAATCTCCGCGCACTTATCCAGGCTCTCGATGCAATTGCCGAGATACGCTTCTTCGTTCAAGCAAATGATGAACGCGGAAATGGGCAATTTGGTCATTGGAATGATCTTCGTGTCTTTTTCCGCGGCAGAGCTAGCAAAGCGCCTTCACTACGGCATAAGCCGTTTCATTCATAGAGCAATGCTGCTTCTCTTGGCCGCTCAGACTTCGACCAGGCCCACCCGCTTGACCTGTCGGATCGTCAGCATCGTCCGCACGGTATCCACATGCTCATTCGCCGTCAGTACCTCGATAACGAAATCCTGGAAGCGCGTCAGGTTCTCTGCAACACAGTGCAGAAGGAAATCGCTATCCCCGGAAACCATCCAGGCCTGCCGCACGAGAGGCCACTGCGTAGTGGCGGCGGCAAAAGCCTTGAGGTTGGCTTCCGACTGATGCTTGAGGCCGACCATGCAGAAGGCGACAAGGTCGAAGCCGAGCTTCGGGCTGTTCAACATCGCGTGATAGCCTTCGATGACGCCAGTCTCTTCGAGCTTCCGCACGCGACGCAGGCACGGGGGCGCCGAAATCCCGACGCGGTCGGCGAGCTCGACATTGGTCATACGTCCGTCTGCCTGCAGCTCACGCAGTATCTTTATATCGATGGCATCGAGTTCGGCGCGAAGCACAATCCTGCCCTTCCTTTAATTCCTGGTCGCCAGCTTCTATATAAAGCGACGGAATTCGCAAGAAAGTTTCAACACGGCGATGGATTGTTGCACAGCGCGCCGAGAAAGCCTTGTTGGTAACGCAGGGCTGCCCTTGAATAAAAGCACTGGACGTTCATAAATGGCGAATGGATCGCGAAACGGCCTCATTCGCCTCTTAGCCGCCGCTCTCCCGACAGTCGAAAGGAAATACCCATGTCCGCCCGCCACACCAAGGTGCTCATTATCGGCTCCGGCCCTGCCGGCTACACGGCTGCCGTCTATGCAGCCCGTGCAATGCTGAAGCCAGTGCTGATCGCCGGCATGGAGCAAGGCGGACAGCTGATGATCACCACGGATGTGGAGAATTATCCGGGCTTTGCCGATCCCATCCAGGGACCTTGGCTGATGGATCAGATGCTGCAGCAGGCAAAGCATGTCGGCGCCGAAATCGTCAACGACATCGTCACCGAAGTCGAGATGAACCAGCGCCCGTTCGTGGCCCGCACCGACAGCGGCCAAGTCTGGACCGCCGATACCCTGATCATCGCGACCGGCGCCAAGGCAAAGTGGCTGGGCATCGAGAGCGAGCAGCATTTCCAGGGCTTCGGCGTCTCGGCCTGCGCGACCTGCGACGGTTTCTTCTACCGAAACAAGGACGTCATCGTCGTCGGCGGCGGCAACAGTGCCGTGGAGGAAGCGCTATACCTCTCCAACATCGCGAAGTCGGTGACGGTCGTTCACCGCCGCGACAGCTTCCGTTCGGAGAAAATCCTCGAGGAACGGCTGTTCTCGAAGGAGAACATCAAGGTCCTCTGGAACACCGAGGTCGCTGAAATCACCGGCACGCCGGCCAAGCCGCCGATGCCGCCGTCCGTTACGGGCGCTCGCCTGCGCGACACGCGCACGGGTGCGATCACCGAGGTTGCGGTCGACGGCGTCTTTGTTGCTATTGGACACGCCCCGGCAACCGAGCTCTTCAAGGGCAAGCTGAAGCTGAAGGATAATGGCTATCTCTGGACCGCACCGGATTCGACGGCGACCAGCCTCGAAGGCGTTTATGCCGCTGGTGACGTGACCGACGACACGTTCCGCCAGGCGATCACCGCCGCCGGCTTGGGATGCATGGCAGCTCTCGAAGCCGAACGATATCTGACGGGCCATATGCCCGTCGCCGTGGCCGCAGAGTAGGACCGGCTATGAGGGGTGGGGGAATGCCATTGGATTGGGACAAGCTGCGTATCTTTCACGCAGCTGCCGAAGCGGGTTCGTTCACGCATGCGGCGGATAAACTGCATCTGTCCCAGTCCGCGATCAGCCGTCAGGTCAGCGCACTCGAGCAGGATGTCGGCACAAAGCTCTTTCACCGCCATGCGCGCGGTCTGATTCTGACGGAACAGGGCGAACTGCTTTATCGCACCGCCCACGACGTGCTCCTGAAGCTCGAAACCGTGAAGATGCAGCTAACCGAGACGACGGAAACGCCGACCGGAAAGCTGCGCGTAACGACGACGGTCGGCCTTGGCCAGGGTTGGCTGACCGACAAGATCCAGGAGTTCATGCAGCTCTACCCGGATGTCCAGATCCAGTTGATCCTCGACAACGAGGAAGTGGATGTGAACATGCGCTACGCGGATTGCGCCATCCGCCTGCGCCAGCCGGTGCAATCCGACTTGATCCAGCGCAAGCTGTTCACCGTTCACATGCACGTCTATGCGGCCCCCTCCTACATCAACCGCCATGGCGAGCCGCAGACGGTCGAGGACCTCGACAACCATCGTATCATTACCTTTGGCGAGCCCGCGCCGAGCTACCTGCTCGATGTCAACTGGCTTGAGGTCGCTGGACGCTCGTCCGACAACAAGCGCATCCCGCATCTGCAGATCAACAGCCAGACCTCGATCAAGCGCGCATGCCTGCTCGGCATGGGCGTTGCCTGTATGCCCGACTACATCGTCGGACGAGATCCTGGCCTCATCCAGCTGCCGATTAACGCTGACGTTCCGTCGTTTGATACGTACTTCTGCTATCCTGACGAAATGAAAAATGCCGCCAAGCTGAAGGCTTTCCGCGACTTCATCGTCAGCAAGGCACGCAACTGGAACTTCTAGTTGCTCACCCTAGAAATACAAGCTGTGCAATATGCGCATGTCTGGCATGCATAAACTGGGGTTGCCGTTTGCTCATTAAAGCACCATATCGCACACAGCTGATGCACACGGTGGCTTTTCCTCCCAGTTCCACCGCATTAGCTGTTCCCCTCTGGAGGTTTTGACCTTCACACCTATAAGGGCCCCGATCTTTCGGCGGCCCTCTTTTTTTGCCCGATTTTTTCGCATTGCAGCAGAAAATTGTGCAGCGCATAGCAGGCATGCGCAAACATGCATTGCAATCTGCCTCTTGAAGCAGCATATCCCACTCAGCTGATGCATTTCGTGGCTTCTCTCCCAGTGCCACCGCGTTAGCTGTTCCCCTCTGGAGGTTTATTGACCTTCACACCTTTAAAGGGCCCCGATTTTTCGGCGGCCCTCTTTTTTTGCCCAGAATTTAGCCAGATCCGAAAGAGCAGCAAATCACGCCGTCGTGTCTTGCATATCGAGTGTTGCCGATCCATATATCGTCTACGGACGATTTATAATTCGAAGAACGACGATGGAAAAAGACGAGATCCTGAAGGCGATCGCCCATCCGACCCGGATGGAAATTCTGAACTGGCTGAAGAAACCTGAGGAGCATTTCTCCACACAGGAACATCCGTTTGAGATGGGCGTCTGCGCCAGCCAGTTTGAGCGCTGCGGCCTGTCTCAGTCGACCGTATCAGCGCATCTCGCGACCCTGAACAGAGCAGGGCTTGTGACGACGAGACGCGTTGGCCAGTGGATCTTCTACAAGCGCAATGAGGAGACCATCGCGGCTTTCCTCAAGCAACTTTCGAAGGATCTGTAGCGTATGCGGCTGCGGCCCTAATTGGGCTCGCATCGTAACCTCCTCCCCCATCTTCGGCCTCGGCCGAGTGATCCTCCCGCACCAAGAAAGGACTCTCATGAGCAAGCTTTTCGAACCGACAAAGGTTGGCGACATTGCCATCAAGAACCATATCGTGATGGCGCCGCTGACGCGCAACCGCTCGCCGGGTGCCGTTCCGAACGACCTGAACGTCGAATACTACCGCCAGCGTGCGACGGCCGGCCTCATCATCACCGAGGCAACGGCCATCACACATCAGGGTCAGGGTTACGCGGACGTTCCCGGGCTTTACAAGAAGGAAGCGCTCGACGGCTGGAAGCGAGTGACGGATGCCGTCCACGCAGCAGGAGGCAAGATCGTCGTGCAGATGTGGCATGTCGGCCGTATCTCGCATACGACGCTGCAGCCGAACGGCGGCAAGCCCGTCTCTTCGACGAACCGCATCGCCAAGGCCAAGACGTACCTCGTCAATGACGATGGCACTGGCGCCTTTGCCGATACCTCCGAGCCGCGCGCCCTTCAAACCTCGGAAATCCCGGGCATCATCGAGGATTACCGCAAAGCTGCGCGCGCCGCGATCGACGCTGGCTTTGACGGTGTGGAAATTCACGGTGCAAATGGCTACCTGCTCGACCAGTTCCTGCGCGACGGCGTCAACGACCGCACCGATCAGTATGGTGGCTCGATCGAAAACCGCGCCCGCTTCACTTTCGAAGTGGTAGACGCCGTGACCAAGGAAATCGGCGCAGGCCGTACAGCCATTCGCATTTCGCCTGTCACGCCTTCGGGCGAGAGCTACGACTCCAACCCGCAAGCGCTCTTCACCCATGTCATCGAAGGCCTGGCGAAATATGATCTTGCCTATATTCACGTCATCGAAGGCCAGACCGGCGGCGACCGCGACTTCAAGCAGGGCACCAACGCCGCCTTCGACTATAAGGCTCTGCGCCAGGCCTATGAAAAGGCTGGCGGCAAGGCGAAGTGGATGGTCAACAACGGCTACGACCGGGACCTGGCGATTGATGCCGTCGAGAGCGGCCGCGCCGATCTCGTCGCTTTCGGAAAGCCATTCATCGCCAATCCGGATCTCGTGGGACGTCTGGAAAAGAACCTGCCACTGAATACGCCCGTGCAGGCCACCTTCTACGGCGGCGGACCAAAGGGTTACATCGACTATCCCGTGATCGAAAAGGCCGCCTGAACCATCAAGTGCCAACGGAATCCCGCCATTCGGCGGGATTTTCTTCTTCTAGCGCCTAGCTAACATGGCGCCATGTTCGAGTCGTACATCAAGCGCTGGCGACTGACCGTCGACGGCGAACCGATCATCACTCATTCCAGCCACCTCCTGCCCGTTCTCCGGGACGGCAAACCCGCCATGTTGAAAATCTCCAATGACGAGGCCGAGCAGGCTGGCGGCGCTTTGATGCAATGGTGGGGTGGCATCGGGGCAGCGAAAGTCTACGCCCACGACAACGAGGCAGTTCTGCTCGAGCGTGCAATGGGCCATCGCTCGCTGTTGGGAATGGCAATGGACGGCGCGGACGATACGGCGACCCGCATCATGTGCCGCACCGTCGCAGAACTTCACGCCCCACGCGAACAGCCTTTGCCGGACCTCATTCCACTGGCCCGCTGGTTTCGTGACCTGGAGCCGGCAGCACGTGCCCATGACGGCATTCTGGCCGAGTGCAACCACATCGCTGGAATACTGCTTGGAAATATCAGCGATCCCGTGGTCCTGCACGGCGACATTCACCACAGCAACATCCTCGATTTCGGCGAGGACTGCTGGCTGGCAATCGACCCCAAAGGCCTCATCGGCGAGCGTGGCTTCGACTACGCCAACATCTTCGCCAACCCAGATCTTCCGACAGTCACTTCCCCGGGCCGTCTGCAGAGGCAACTCCGGATCGTCGCGACCGAAACTGGCCTAGAGCCGAAACGGCTGCTGCAATGGATAGTCGCCTATTCCGGCTTGTCGGCGGCCTGGTTTCTGGGCGGCGGATCGACGGAACTGGCCCAAAGCCCCCTCGCAGTCGCGCGCATTGCGCTTGCCGAACTACAGCAGGGATAGGCACGCCGTAGGAGCCTCGCCGAGGCAGGCAAAAACAACACTAATACACCGCCTGCGCGGACGCGCGAGCCTCGAGTTCGTTCGGCTCAGCCGCCAGACACCCGAGTGCGACCAGGGAGCTACGAACAGCGTCGTCGATCGGGGTATGAGGCTCGCTGCCGAGTTCGGCAACCAACCGTTCGTTCGACATCCGCAGCGGCTCGCGCCAAAGGTACCGCATTTCCTTCAACTCGCGCATGAAGGTGACGAACGGGGCGGCCAGAGGCACGATCCACCACGGGAAGGCCCGCGTCTTTATCCTACTGCCGACAACCCGCTTGATTGCAGCGGCCATCTGGCTGCCATCGGCATCCCAGAAGCCATCCATGTGATACACGGCGAAGGGCGGAAGGCGATCACCACGCTCGACCAGACGGATCATCGTCTCAGCAACATCGGGCAGGTACGCCCACTGGTGTCCGACACCCGGCCGGGCCGGGTTCTTGACGGCCTCGACCGACTTTCCCGGCGTGACCATGCCTTGCGAAAACCAGCTGTTGGCAGCCCCCGGCCCGAAGTAGTCGCCGGCCCGAACGATGATGACGCGCGCGCCACTGCGCGAGGCAATCTCCAGTCGCCGTTCCATTTCGGCGCGGATCGCTCCCTTCATCGTCACGGGCTGCTGTGGACTATCCTCCCGAAGAACCGGAAAGGCATCCGGTCCGAAATTATAGACCGTGCCCGGCAGAACGATGCGCGCACCAACCGAATGTGCAGCGGCGATGGTGTTGTCGAGCATCGGGAGAACGAGCTTTTCCCAATCGCGGTAGCCCGGCGGATTGACAGCATGAATGATAAGGCTGACGCCGCGCGCCCCGGTCACGAGATCCTCGGCGTTCATCGCGTCGCCTTGGACCCACTCGAAGTCGGGCGCTTTCGCGCGAGCCTTCGCTGCATCGCGGTTCAGCGCCCTCACATGCCAACCGCACGCGGCGAGCTTCCGAGCGACCTCCCCTCCGATCCCGCCTGTTGCACCCAGTACCAGAGCAACCTGTCCGTTCTGCCCAGTCATGATGATCTCCGTCAATTTGAACTGAGCCAATCATGCGGGCATTTTCGGATAAACGAAATTGACGAATCTCGTGTCGCAGATATACATAAATGCATGAAGAGAGAACCGGACTGGCATTTCTACCGGACGCTATTGGCTGTGCTGGAACACGGGTCGCTTTCTGCGGCGGCACGTGACCTCGGCCTGACGCAGCCGACCGTCGGACGGCACATCGATGCGCTCGAGAATTCAATCGGCTCGCAACTCTTCGTCCGCTCGCCGAACGGTCTGTTGCCAACCGATGCAGCCCTTGAACTGAAACCCTATGCCCAAACGCTCGCAGCGACATCCGCCGCCCTGCTGCGAACTGCCTCGGGACATCGAGAGCAGGTTGCCGGCACCGTCCGGATAAGCGCCAGCGAGGTCATCGGCGTCGAGGTACTGCCTCCCATCCTTGCACCGCTGATGGCTGCCCATCCCGATCTCAACATCGAGCTTTCGGCGTCCGACGCGATCGAGGACCTTCTCAATCGGGAGGCGGATATTGCCGTCCGGATGGCAGAGCCGACCCAGGATCAACTTATCGGCCGCCGCATCGGAGAGATACCGCTCGGCTTTCACGCCCACCGGCGCTACCTGGCGCAACACGGCGCACCACTGGGGATGGCCGACCTCGCACGACATCGCCTCGTCGGCTTCGACCGGCAGACAGCCTATATCAGGACCATGATGGCGCGCTTTCCATTGCCAGACAATCTCGTCTTTGCGTTCAAGAGCGACAACCCGCTCGCGCAAATCTCGGCCATTCGTGCGGGTCTGGGGATTGGAATCTGCCAGATGGGCATCGCCGCGCAGGACCCAGATCTGTTGCCGGTTCTGCCCGAACTTTTCCGGATACCCCTCGACACGTGGGTCGTCATGCACGAAGGGATCAAAACGGCACGCCGCTACCGCGTCACGTTCGACGCGCTGGTAGACGGCCTGTTGAATTACACCAAGGGAACTGCGCATAAACGCCGGGGTTGATCATCACATGGATGATGACCCCTGTGCTCATGCGCGCGGCGAGGCTTCGCTGGAATGGCTTTTCCAGGTGCCGTCGACAACCTCAGTCTCCGGCCGGTCTCCGCCTTCGGCATACTCCTCATGCCATTTACCTTTGTCATCCTGCCAGCTGATCTCGGCGGAATCACCGCCAACCTGCTGTTCAGCTGCAACGATACGGGCTGCCTCAAGCGCTTCGGAGTGTGTCGGGAATGCTTCGGAGTAGACACCGCCCAACCGGTAGGCCCAGCCTCCGTCGTGAGGAACGACCTCGTAGACCACCTTGACCATGCCTCTCACTCCTCTTCTTCTTGTTTCGCGCTCGAATACTGACCGGATGGCATCCAGTGCGCGGGCCGCGTTGGAGGAAACGAGAGGGCGCCGCGATATGCTTCCGGCTGACCGATGCGTTAGTATTCCATTAAATTCTCAAGACTGCAAACTTACTCCCTCCGCTCACTAGCTTGCCATGCAAAATCATCGTTTTAGACTTGTCGGATGAATCGAACTCGGAGCTTTCCGTGAAAATCGCGTCGCGGCTGAAAGACGAAACGTTCCTGGTGTTGGCGATAGGCGTCGCGGCTATCGCCTATGTGTCGGAACATGCATTTCTTGAAATGGGGCGTGAGATATCGCTGATCGCCGCTGCTGGGCTCGTCGCCACCATCGTCCTTGCCTCAATCCGTGTCGCCCACCATGCGGAGATTCTCGCGATCAAGGTCGGCGACCCCTACGGCACGATGATCCTGACGCTGTCGGCAGTTGCAGTGGAAGTGATCATCCTCGCGATCATGATGACCGGCGAAAGCTCTCCGACGCTCGTGCGCGACACGATCTATTCAGCCCTGATGCTCGACATCAACGGCATACTCGGCCTCGCCGCGCTGCTCGGCGGCTTGAAGCACGGCGAGCAGCCGTACAACGACAACTCGGGCAAGACCTACGGCGTGATGATCCTGACCGCCATGGGTATCTCGATGATCGTTCCGGAATTCGTGCCGGCGGAAAAGTGGCACTACTACTCCGCCTTCACCATCCTGGCGATGATCGCCCTCTACGCACTCTTCCTGCGCATGCAGGTCGGTCAGCACAGTTACTTCTTCAGCTACGCCTATCCTCGCAGCGAGCGGAAAGGCGATCCGGATGAGCACTCGATCGAAGACTCCACGACCGCGTCGATCACCACCATCCTGGTTGGGGTCGTCATCATCGGCCTGCTCGCGGAATTCATGTCGACCTTCATGACGGAAGGCCTGCGGAATTCTGGCGCTCCCGTTGTCCTGACCGCCATCGTTGTCGCAGCGATCTCGGCGTCGCCCGAGATCTTGACGGCCCTTCGCGCGGCGCTGCGAAACCGCATGCAAGCGACCGTGAACATCGCCATGGGCGCGTCGCTATCGACCGTCATCCTCACGGTTCCGGTCATGGAGGCCATTGCCCTTTACACCGGCCAACCGTTCATCATGGCGATGACGCCGGTGCAGACCGTGATGGTGGCGATTACGCTGATTGCGGCGGCCATCAACCTCAACGACGGTGAGACCAACGCCATCGAAGGCATGACGCACTTCATCCTTTTTGTAACGTTCCTGATGCTGTCGGCGCTGGATCTCTGACACCGCCAACTCCAATCCTGCAAACAAAAAGCCCGCCGTCTCCGGCGCCGCCGTCTCCGGCGGGCTTTTGTTTCGAGATAGTTCTGACTATTTGCAGGCGCCGCAGAAGCGCTGGATGCGCTTGCAGGCTTCCTCGAGCAACGCTTCCGACGTCGCGTAGGAGATGCGGAAGTTCGGGCCGAGGCCGAATGCCGAGCCATGAACGACGGCAACGCCTTCGCTCTCCAACAGTTCAGAAACGAAGTCTTCGTCGGTCTCGATCACCTTGCCCGACGGCGCGGTCTTGCCGATCAGGCCGGCGCAGGACGGATAGACGTAGAAGGCGCCTTCCGGCGACGGGCACGTGATGCCCTTTGCCTGGTTCAGCATCGACACGACGAGGTCGCGGCGGCCTTCGAAGATCTTCTTGTTCGCGGGAATGAAATCCTGCGTACCGTTCAGCGCTTCGACGGCAGCCCACTGGGCGATCGAGGTCGCACCTGAGGTCTGCTGGCCCTGAATCATATCCATGGCCTTGATCAGCTGGATCGGGCCTGCTGCGTAGCCGATACGCCAGCCGGTCATCGCGTAAGCCTTCGAAACACCGTTCATGGTCAGCGTGCGGTCGTAGAGCTTCGGCTCGACTTCGACAGGCGTGACGAACTTGAAGTCGCCATAGGTCAGGTGCTCGTACATGTCGTCCGTCAGCACCCAGACATGCGGATGCTTCAGCAGCACGTCCGTCAGGGCCTTCAGTTCGTCATGCGTATAGGCAGCACCCGACGGGTTGGACGGCGAGTTGAAGATGAACCACTTCGTCTTCGGCGTGATCGCCTTGTCGAGGTCGGCGGCCTGGAGCTTGAAGTTGTTTTCCTGCGTCGCCGAAACGATGACGGGCGTACCGCCGCACAGCGAGACCATTTCCGGATAGGATACCCAGTACGGCGCCGGGATGACGACTTCATCACCCGGGTTCAGCGTCGCCATGAAGGCGTTGAAAAGGATCTGCTTGCCGCCGGTGCCGACGATCGTCTGCTCCCACGAATATTCCAGGCCGTTCTCGCGCTTGAACTTCGCGGCGATCGCCTTGCGGAGTTCAGGGATACCGGAGACCGGCGTGTACTTCGTCTCGCCGCGGTTGATCGCGTCGATGGCAGCCTTCTTGATATTATCAGGCGTATCGAAATCCGGCTCGCCGGCGCCGAGGCCGATCACATCGCGTCCTTTTGCTTTCAGCTCGCGCGCTTTCTGGGAAACGGCGATGGTGGCTGAAGGCTTCACACGGGAAAGAGCATCGGCAAGAAAGGCCATGATATCGGTCCTATACGGTTGATTTGGGCAGAAAAGCCGGGACCGGAATTCTGCGCTAAGCTCTATGTCCAATGTAGGCAGGCATTTCAAGCGCAAAGGCGTGATGGTGCCAATGATTCTTCGTGATCAATCGCCTGACCCAGCGTCCTGATTCGCGAGCTCGCGCGTTTGGCTGGCTGAATCATTTTGCGAAGTGCTTGAATCAGTTTCTGAAGAGAGTTGCGATTTACGCCCGGAAATCAAAATCCTCGGCACTTTTGGCCCTTGCCACGAATTGGTCGCAACAAATGCCGCGGCCTGCCGCAATTCGGTCGCGAGCACGCCGAGATCGAAGCCCCATTTTGTTGCATCCGGCATTGGTTATTGAGGGCATACCCATGTTTCTGGAAGACGAGTTTGTCATCAGGCGCCTTCGCGCCCGTCGCGTATCCATCTCACTACTGGTTGCAGTTGTGGCTTTCGCTGCGTCGATCCTTATGACCTTCGGGCTGGTAACGACGGTCTACGCCGAAGAAAGCCAGCAGGTGTCCGCACAGTCAGCCACATCGCAAATGGCAGCCGCGCCAACGGTAAAGGCAGTGGGGCTTGGCGCACAGAACTCCGTGTCGGTAAAGCTGCCGCAAAGGGCGACAGGCGCTGACGAACGGATCACCCGCGGCAGCCTTATGCTTCTAGCCGCACTGGTCGCGACATGCGGGCTGGCCATCTGGCGCCGGCGACTACACGGCGTCTTTGCCGGAGCCAGCCAATGACGCCCGTGAATTCGGGACCCAGAGTTCGAAACCACGAGGCGGACGAATTCGGCCCGCTTCCGACCTATATCGAGCTCGCCATGGCGACGGCGGCGGCAACCGCTTACGACGCGAATACAGCGCAGGAAAACCGTATGCGCCTGCCCCGTCTCTCCGTCATCGAGAAGGCAATTGTCGTTAGCATCGCCGCTCTTGCGCTTTACGGAACGGTGCTGATCGCCGGCGGGCTCTATATCAAGGCCAAGGCCGAACTGTCGCAAATTCTCTCGCAGCACTCCTTTGCCGCCGAACTTCGTAGCGAAGACACCAGGCCTTGACCGTGGGCGGATCTCGCCACCGAAGCAGAGGTCCCCACTCGTCTACCCGCGACCGATCGTCGCCTCGCCATCGGCAAACACAAAGCCGTTATCCCACGCGAATGAGGTTGAAGCCGGTGGACGACGCTCCACGTTGACCAGACGACAGGCATTGGGACAGACCATGACGACACTTGCACGGCTTCCATTCGGCTTCTTTCTCGCAACCGCGGCATTGGCCGCCTCCCCAAGCTTTTCTGCCGACATCGTCAAGACGAAGACGGTCGAGGTTCAAGTCGACACCATTGCAACAGGCCTCGAGCACCCCTGGGCCGTGGAGGTGCTCCCTGATGGTTCCTATCTCGTTACCGAACGACCGGGACGGCTGCGCATCATACGCGACGGCAAGCTCTCTGCCCCCATCGCCGGCGTCCCTGAAGTCAGCGCCCGGGGGCAAGGTGGTCTGATGGACGTTGCGATCGCGCCTGATTTTGCAACAAGCCGCCAGATATTCCTCACGGCCGCGACCAGGGCCAGGGGCGGCTCCGGCACCGAGGTATTCAGCGCCACGCTGTCAAATGACGGAACAAGGCTGAACGACGTCAAATCCATCTTCACGATGAAGCGCTTCACCGGCGGCAACATCCAGTACGGCTCCCGCATAGCGTTCGGCAAGGACGGCTCGCTGTTCATCAGTGTCGGTGACCGTGGTGACAGGGATCGTGCCCAGGATTGGAAGGACGATGCCGGCTCCATCATCCACATCAACGCCGATGGCAGCATTCCCACCGACAATCCCTTCAAGGACGGCGGCAAGGCGCTTCCGGAGGTCTGGTCGAAGGGCCATCGCAATCCGCAGGGCATCGCCTTCGATGCCGCAGACGGCAAGCTCTACACGGCGGAGCACGGCGCCCGCGGCGGTGACGAAATCAACTACATCGAGCCCGGCAAAAACTACGGCTGGCCGATCATAACCTACGGACGCGACTATTCGGGCGCCGAGATCGGCGAAGGCACAGCCAAGGAAGGGCTTGAGCAACCGCTTTATTATTGGGACCCGTCGATCGCGCCGGGAGCATTGGCCATTTATCGCGGCAAGATGTTTCCCGAATGGGACGGCAACTTTCTCGTTGCTGCGCTGAAGTTCCAGCTGCTGTCGCGAATGCAGCGCGATGAAGGCGGAGCTTTCGTCGCCGAGGAGCGGATTTTCGACGGCTCCTATGGCCGCATGCGTGATGTGATCGTCGCACCCGACGGCGCCCTGCTGCTCCTCACGGATGAAGACGATGGTGCCTTGCTAAGAGTGTCGCGGGCGCCGGTAAACAATGGTTGACACTAAGCCTAGAGGCCGGCGCGCAGTTCCTTTCGAAACATAAACTTCAGGGCGGACCATGTCTCATCGACAGCGCAGACTTTGACGTCAACCAGCCCCAAAGGCACGAATATCGATCGCAGAACGTCTTCGGTGACTGTGGTCGGCACCCGCGCCGCCTTCTTGGGCCAGGAAATCCAAAGCATCCCGTCGGGCTTGAGAGCGCCCGATACAGCCCGGGCAATACCTTCCAGGACTACCCGGCGGGCTTCGAAAACATGCACGTAGTCGAAGCGACGCTCAATCATTGATGGCAAAGCTTTCGTAACGGAGGAGAAATGCTCAAAGGATTGTATCTCGGCGATCTCGGGTACACCGATCAGCAGCGCCGCCTGCCCTTCCCTCAGGCCGAGCTTTCGCGTGAGCGAGTTGCCGCAATACCCCGCTGGCGCATCATGGCGCTGTTGTCGCGGCGCAGCCTTTTCGTCCGCCGATGAAACCGTTTTCGTTGCCATCCGTTTGCTCTCAGGCGCTTACCCAGTGGCGACATTCTTCACCCTTGCCCAAACCAAAGGCAACTGCTAACGCTCGCCCATACTCTCCCGCACCGAGGACGACATGACGCGCATTCAGGCGAACCTCCTTCTATTGCTTGCAGCTGCCATCTGGGGCGGCGGCTTTGTCGCGCAGTCGACGGCAATGAAGGCAATCGGTCCGTTCTGGTTCATTGGCCTGCGCTTCGTGATTGCCGCAGTCGCGGTCCTGCCGTTCATGCTCTTCGAAGCCCGCAAGGCGCGGGTAAAGACCGCGCCGCGCCATCTCAAGCTCTATCTGCTGACGGGTCTTGCGCTATTCGGTGGCGCCGCCACCCAGCAGATCGGCCTGCAGACGACGACCGTGACGAATTCGAGCTTCATCACCGGCCTCTACGTCGTGATCGTCCCCCTGATCGCTGTCGTCTTCCTGCGCCGCTCCCCGCACTGGATCATCTGGCCCGGCGCGATCATGGCCGTTTCCGGCATCTACATGTTGTCCGGTGGCCAACTCTCGGCACTGACGACCGGTGATCTGCTCACGGTCGTCTGCGCGGTCTTCTGGGCCGGGCAGATCACCCTGGCCGGCATCACAGTGTCCGAAACCGGGCGCCCGCTTACCCTTTCGACCGCCCAGTTTGCGGTGACCGGGGCCTGCGCGCTCGTCGTTGCCATCGTCGCGGAACCGATCAGTTGGGCAGCGGTCTGGGCGGCAGCCCCCGAGATCCTCTACGTCGGGATATTCTCGTCCGGTGTCGCCTTCTCGCTGCAGGTCATCGGCCAGCGCTACACGACCTCGTCGCAGGCAGCGATCTTCCTGTCATCTGAAGCACTCTTCGGCGCCTCGCTCGGCGCTCTGCTGCTGGGCGAAACCATGCCGCCGCTCGGCTACGCCGGCTGCGCGCTAATGTTCACCGCCATGCTTCTGGTTGAGGTGGTGCCCGAAATTACGCGCCGTCGAGCTTCGGAGAGGTTGAAACCGAGCCCAAACTTGGGTTGAACGCCCGGAAAAGAAAAAAACTTTAGCCTTTGCGTAGTCGCGTTAGCGTTGCATTTTTGGCAAAATCTGCTCCCAAACTATATTGCCAACGATATAAAGCGTTGCTCGGCGGCGGCTAACGACCAAAATTTTGCTCTGGGCGTGCAAAAATGCCTCCTATAGGTGCCTTTCAGCACAGACGCGTTAAAAAACTTTTGCTTGCCAAAATTTAATAATCGCAGCACTCTCACCGTGTTCGGGCATTTTGCGAGCATGGGAAGTCCTTGAGAATGTGCGCGCCGGAGACGCTAAAATTCCGGTCAACCAATTCCGAGAAAGCGGGCGTCAGTCCCGTGGTGAGTTTGGTTGTGCTAGAGGGGACCTTTTTCTCACATTTCAATAATTGCCTGCTAACGTCTCCGTGAGGAGGCAATATCAGTGATGCTGCCCGTGTGGATGGCGGGCAGAGATAAAAGGACCTGACGCATGGCCGAGACTGGCACAGTAAAATTCTTCAACACCGACAAAGGTTTTGGCTTTATCAAGCCGGACAAGGGCGGCGCGGACATCTTTGTACACATTTCTGCCGTTCAGGCTTCTGGCTTGGCCGGACTGACGGAGAATCAGAAGGTTAGCTTCGACACGGAGCCGGACCGCCGCGGCAAGGGCCCCAAGGCTGTCAACCTGCAGATCGCAGGCTGAGCCTCTAGCCAACGCTGTCAATTCGAGTTGAAGCCCGGCAGCGATGCCGGGTTTTGTCATTCAGCCTGCATTCAGATCGCGGCCCTTACCTTGCCATCATCAAGGTGCAGAACCGGTATCGGTTAAAACAGGGAAATACAAATGAACAGGCTTGCGAAGACGCTCCTTATGACGGCAACCGCTGCTGCCCTCGCAGTATCATCGATCGGGGTCGCGTCGGCTGGTGACTGGCACCGTCACCACCATGGCGATGATGCGCTTGTCGGTGGCGCCGTCGGCCTTGCAACGGGTCTGATTGTGGGTTCAGCCATTGCAAGCGCGCCGCGTTATGATGAGCCGCGCTACATCGACCCGCCCTACGACCCGGAATACGAAGCCGTTCCGGTCTATCGCGCTCCCCCGCCCCGCTACTATCGTCCGGTTGCCGCCGACATCGAGCCCTGGACTCCGCAGTGGGAACGCTACTGCTCCTATCGCTACCGGTCGTTTGACCCGCGCAGCGGCACATTTATCGGCAACGATGGCCGCAGCCACTTCTGCAACGCCGGCTAATCGCCTGAACGCGCAATCAAACACGAAGCGCCGCCTCTCAGCGGCGCTTTTGTTTTGGGTGCTCAGATCCCTTGCAGGAAGGGATTGCTCCGTCGCTCGTCGCCGATCCGGCTGCCCGGCCCGTGTCCGCAAATGAAGCCGACGTCATCGCCCAGCGGCAAGACCTTGTCGCGGATCGAATCGAGCAGTTGCTGGTGATTGCCCCCGGGTAGATCCGTCCGACCGATCGAGCCGTTGAAAAGCACATCGCCCAGATGGGCAAAATTCTGTGCGCGATTGAAGTAGATGACATGGCCGGGCGCGTGGCCTGGTGTGTGGTACACCTCGAACTCGTGCGTGCCAAACGAGACCTTGTCGCCATCCTTCAGCCAACGATCCGGAACGACATTCTGCATGCCCGACGGGATGCCATACTTTTGCGCCTGGGTCTCGATCCGCTGCAGCAAGGGAAGATCGTCCTCGTGCGGACCGACGATATCGATGTTAAGGGCTTCCTTGAGCTCCCTAGCTCCACCTGCGTGGTCGAGATGGCCATGTGTCAGCCAGATTTCCTTGATGTCGAACCCGTTCGCCGTGATGGCCTCGAGGATCGCCGGGACATCGCCGCCGGGATCGACAACGACGCCTTCCTTGGTCTCCGGGTCGAAGAGGATCGTGCAGTTCTGCTGAAATGGTGTCACCGGAATAATGCCGGCCTGGAGCATGCCCATGAGTGCCTCGCTTGTCTTTGTCCCGGGTTCCTATAGTCCGAAATCACACCGTGCGCAGCCCGCGATTTAGTGAACACAGTCTGGCTTCAGGGTTCGATCACCAGCCACGTTCGAATTTAACACGTCGATACAATCGTTTACCGGCGAAAGCGAAGGCGGCGGAACATCGTCTGCACCCCAAACGTTACTTGCCTGTATTAAGACAAGGAGAAACGAGATGACCTTGAAGCGAAATCTGTTCCTGGCTGGCGCGATCGTCGTGGGAAGCGCCGGTCTTGCCCAGGCGGACATGGTTGCCACGGCCATCAACGATCTGAACGTTCGCGCAGGCCCCGGTCCGCAATATCCCTCAATCGGAATCGCGACGCGCGGCTCGCAGGCAATGCTGGATGGTTGCATCCAGGGAAGCCGCTGGTGCCGTGTTGACGTCAACGTCGTGCGTGGCTGGGTCTATGCTCAGTATCTGCAGGTCGAACAGGGTGGCAGCACCGTCGTCGTCGAGCAGCACCAGTCCGATCTAGGCGTTCCCGTCGTGACCTATGAGACGACGGCAAGCGTCGCTCCTGAGCCGGCACCGGGCGACGAGTTGCTTGGACCGGTTGGCTCCGTCGACGCCGTTACCCCACCTGAAACCGTCACGACCTATGTCCAGACCAATCCGGCACAGACCGTGCGCCTCGGTGGCGATGTCGTCGTGGGTGCTTCCGTGCCGGCTGATGTGACGTTCCAGGAAATTCCGGACTATCAGTATCGGTATGTCCGAATCAACGATCGACCGGTCCTTGTGGACCCCGGCAGCCGCCGCATCGTTTACGTCTACAACTGATTGTAACGCACAACATGGAAAAGGCGCCCCGCGGGCGCCTTTTTTTGCGCAGACAGCGTGGAAAACTTTCACGCGTGGGTTGCTCTCCATTCCACTAAATATTCAATCATGATAAAATACTGAAATTCAGACGATATCCCCTGCTCCCGGTCGGAGGTCGGATCGCCTGTAGGGCTGGCTATCCTTTCGGATCGCGCAGCCGGCAGTGGCGTTTGAGGAAACGCGAAGGAGGGAAATCGTGGAAGCCTTATTGCCCATCATCACACAGGTAATAGCGGGTGCAGTCGGCGGCAATGTCGCAAGCGGCGCGTTGAAGCAGGTTGCAATCAATACCGTCGCCCGGACGATCGCCGGCGCGATCGGTGGCATCGGCGGTGGCATGCTGCTCAGCATGGTCGGCGGCGAAGCTGCAATGACCGGTTTGATTGCCGACGGTATCGGCGGCCTGATCGGCGGCGGCATCCTGTCGACGATCGTAGGAGCGGTAGCCGCCCGCGCACGATAGATAGCCCATCGAGAAGCGGCCGAGGCTCCCTGGGAACCCGGTCGCTGTCCTTTGCTGGAGGATAGTCGGCGGCAGCGGCCACGCGATCTATCTCTCTTACATAGTCGCTCATCAGTGTTTCGCTGATCGTCGCCGGCATAAACCGGTGTGGCCCGATTTCCGTCACAGCCCAGCCGTGTTCTCCCATGAACACCAGGTTTGCGGCGTGAAACCCATAGGTCGACACGTGGATCTTTGCGTTTTTCCACTGAACGAACGCACCGCAGCCGTTCGCTCTCCTCCGCTGCCCGTACGCCATTGTTGTTGATTGTTATCCCCGATACGTTTTATCCACTGACAAAGGGGAAAATTACGCATTGTGGTGAAGTTTGCGAAGTGGGGCCAAATTTCCGGTGGAAACGGCATCCCCTTCCGGCTTCGCGACGCGTGGGGGAAGCAAGCAACGGCGCAAAGATACGTCAAATGCTGGCATATTTTTATCTGAGCTTCCCGCGAGGTGCGCAACAAGAAAGGAAATGCCAAATTGGCACGCCAGACGAGCCCAAAGGCGGGCAAGCCCGAACTGCTGAAAATGCCGATGGAAAACACAGAAACCATCGATTTTGAGATCATCGAGCTTCTGTTCTTCTCCTATCGTGACTTCGTTTCGGATCCTGACGCCATCCTGGCAGAGATCGGCTTCGGGCGCGCGCACCACCGTGTCGTTCACTTTGTTAACCGCAACCCGGGCATGACGGTTGCCGATCTGCTGGATACGTTGAAGATAACCAAGCAGAGTCTTGCAAGAGTGCTCAAACAACTCATTGATTCGGGGTATATTCGACAGATTGCGGGGCCTGAAGACAGGCGGCAGCGCAAGCTCTATCCTACCAAGATGGGGCGCGAGCTTGCTCTTGCTCTGGCGGAGCCGCAATCGCGCCGTATTGAGAGAGCATTCGACGGGGCTTCTCCGGAGGTACGGGAAGGCATAAAGGCCTTCCTCAGAGGTATGCGGAATAGACCAAACTCGAGAGCGGATTGAATGGCGACAAAGACAGTGATTTCGGACGACGCTGCGCACTTGCTTGTTGTGGATGACGACACGCGTATCCGCGCCCTGCTCAACCGCTATTTGACCGAGAACGGCTTCCGGGTGACCGTGGCCGCGGATGGCGCGGAAGCTCAACGCAAGCTTGCCGGCTTGGATTTCGACCTCATCATCATGGACGTCATGATGCCGGGTGAGTCCGGGATCGAAGTGACCAGGGGTCTGCGCACGATCAAGAACGTGCCAATCATCATGCTCACGGCGCTGGCGGAGTCAGGCAGCCGCATTGAGGGCCTCGAGGCAGGCGCCGACGATTATCTGGCCAAGCCCTTCGACCCACGCGAGCTCGTGCTGCGCGTCAACAACATCCTGCGCCGCAATGTCTCGAACGATGCGCCGAAAATCGAACAGGTGATGTTCGGACCATATACCTTCTCGCTCACACGCAAGGAGCTGAAGAAGGCGTCCGAAGTCGTCCGGCTGACGGATCGCGAGCAGGAAATCATGCTGCTGTTCGCCAAACGCGCCGGCGATACCATTCCGCGACACGAGCTTATCGGCAACGATGTTGATGTCGGTGAGCGCACCATCGATGTGCAGATCAATCGCCTGAGACGCAAGATCGAGGACGATCCCGCAAATCCGGTCTGGCTGCAGACGGTTCGTGGTATAGGATACCGATTGAGCATCGATTGACAGTCGCAACCCCAGGACCAGCGGCCAAATGGTGACATTCGACTCTCTTCGGCGCGACGACCGCTCGCCCGCCCGCGGCTGGCGGTGGATGCTGCGCAGATTTCGGCTCTATCTGCCGACGGGCCTGTACGTCCGCTCGCTGCTGATCATCATTATCCCCATGGTGCTCCTGCAGTCTGTTGTCGCCGCCGTATTCATGGAGCGCCACTGGCAGATGGTGACCCAACGCCTTTCAGCTGCCGTCACGCGCGACATAGCGGCCATCATCCAGATCATCGAGACTTATCCGCAAGATACGGACTTTAGCGAAGTCACCCGTATCGCACGCGATCAGATGAACTTGCAGATCTCGATCGAACCGGACGGCGATCTGCCATCGCCACGCACAAAGCCCTTCTTCTCCATCCTGGACGGTATCCTGAGCGACGAGATCAGCGATCAGATCAAGCGCCCCTTCTGGATCGACACGCTCGGCGACTCCAGCCTCGTCGAGATCCGCATCAAGCTGGAAGACAAGATCCTTCGCGTATTGGCACGGCGCAGCTCGACCTATGCCTCCAACACTCACATCTTCATTGTGTGGATGGTTGGCGCCTCGCTGGTCCTGATTGGCATATCGATCCTCTTCCTGCGCGGGCAGATCCGCCCGATCCTAGCGCTGGCCAACGCCGCCGAAAACTTCGGCAAGGGGCAGAAGGCCGACAACTTCCACCCGCGTGGCGCAGATGAGGTTCGTCGTGCGGGCCTTGCCTTCATTCTGATGCGCGAGCGCATCGAGCGACAGATCGAGCAACGCACGGCGATGCTGACCGGAGTGAGCCACGATCTGCGCACGATCCTGACCCGCTTCAAGCTGCAGCTGGCACTGGCCGGCGAAAATCCGGAGCTTCACGGCCTGAACGACGACGTCAACGATATGCAGTCGATGCTCGAGGCCTACATGGCGTTTGCCCGAAGCGAGGTCGAAGAGGACGTTGGCGACCTGAAGCTCAGCGAGCTCTTCGCACGAGTGGCGGCAGACTTCGAACTTCACGACGGCAAGAAGCTTACATACTCGATCGACGGAGACGACGAGATCTTGGTGCGCCCGAACGCCTTCACGCGCCTTGTGACCAACCTAGCCTCAAATGCCCGCCGCTACGCCAACACGCTCGACATCAACGCCAGGCACAGCGCCAAGTGGCTGACGATCACCTTTGACGATGACGGCCCGGGGATTCCAGAAAGGAACCGCGAGGACGTCTTCAAGCCGTTCTTCCGGCTCGACGAAGCCCGAAATCTCGATGCCTCGGGCACCGGCCTGGGCCTCGCAATCGCTCGCGACATCGCACGAAGCCACGGCGGCAACGTCACGCTTGGCGACAGCCCTCTGGGTGGCCTTCGGGCGACCGTCCGCCTGCCCGCGTGAGGAAAAGATGACGATGGACACGAGCTCAATGACATGGCTGAACCCGCCGCCTCGCTTCGAGATGCGCGGCGGGGATTTGCATGTCTGGTCGGGACCCAAGACCGATTTCTGGCAGGGGACATATTACGGCTTCCACCGCGACGACGGACATTTCCTGCACCGGTCGCGACAAGGCGACTTCACCGCCGAGGTTTCCTTCTCGGGACGCTACCAGGAACTCTACGATCAGGCTGGCCTCATGGTACGGGCTAATGCCACGCATTGGATGAAATGCGGGATCGAATATACCGATGGCGCCATGCATTTCAGCGTCGTCGTGACCAACGGCAATTCCGATTGGTCAGCCTTTCGGCTCGACCACACATTCGAGCGCATGGGCGTGCGGGTGACACGCAATGGCGATGCGCTGTTCATTCAATACAGAACGGACCGCATGGAAGATTGGCGCATGGCACGCCTTGCGTGGTTCGATCCGGCGTATGCAGAGGTTGCCGTCGGGCCGGTATTCTGCTCGCCGCAACGCGCCGGCTTCGAAGCCGTATTCCACGATTTCTCGCTGACCGATCCGCTGTCGCGCGAGATCCACTGATCACATCAGCTTCTTGCCGTTCGGTACGGGCTTGTCGGTTCCTGCAAGAACGATCGCTCCCGCCTCATCCTCGAAGCCCAAGGTCAGGACTTCCGAGCGGACCGGGCCGATCTGCCGTGGCGGAAAGTTCACCACGCCGAGAACCTGCCGACCGACAAGGCTCTCGGGCGTATAGTGAACCGTAATCTGTGCCGACGACTTCTTGAGACCGATCTCTGGCCCGAAGTCGATCAGCAGCTTGAAGGCCGGCTTTCGCGCCTCCGGAAACGGACTTGCCTCGACGATCGTACCGACACGAATGTCGACACGCTCGAAGTCGGCATAGGTGATTTCGTCAGCCATACAGGTTGTCCTCAGCCGGCAAGCTCTTCGGCGCGCCTGCGCGCTGCCGCGAGGGCCTTGTCGAAAAGAGGCTGCATCGCGTCCTCGGCCATCAGGACCGAAAGCGCGGCGGCGGTCGTGCCGCCCGGCGATGTCACGTTCTGCCGCAGCCGCGAGGCGTCGTCGGGGGACTGGTGCAAAAGCTCACCAGCCCCCGCGACCGTTTCCCGTGCAAGACGCATGGCAAGGTCCGCCTGCAAGCCAAGTTTACGGCCTGCCTCTGCCATACACTCGACGAGATAAAACACATAAGCCGGTCCGCTTCCCGACAGCGCCGTAACGGCATCGATGTCGGCTTCGGTTGGAACCCATTCTACCGGACCGGATACACGCAAGAGAGAATGGACGTGCTCACGCTGCGCATCGGTGACGCGGGCATTGGCAAACGCACCCGTAACACCACGACCGACCATGGCCGGGGTGTTCGGCATAGCGCGCACCATCGCAGCCTCACCGAGATGCTTTTCAAGAAACAACAGCGTCTTTCCGGCGGCGACCGACACAACGACGGTTTCTGATCCCACCGTTCCCTTGACCGGAGGCAGCACGGCATCCATCACCTGTGGCTTGACCGCCAGAAAGAGAACGCCTGCCGTCAGCCCGGCAGGAGCCGAGGTAACGTGCGTTACGCCGGCATCGTTGATTGTTTTCATCATCTGCTCGGACGGACCGGGATCGATGACGACGATGGAAGAACCGGCCACTCCGCTCTTCAGCCAGCCAGAGAGCATTGCGCCCCCCATATTGCCGGCACCGATAAGAACGATAGGACCTGAAGATGCGGATGACATTTACGCCTCGCCGACGGTTTCGAAGAGAACCGCTTCCATGGCGCGGTTCGCCTCCATGCCCGACCAGATCACGAACTGGAACGCTTGATAGTACGCCTCACAGGTATCGAGCGCACTAGCGAGCAAAACCTCGACCTGTCGATTGGTCGGCTCCGCACCGCCGGCAAGCAGCAGCGACTGACGGAAGATGATGACATCTTCCTGGCGCCAAAGATCGAAGTGTCCCATCAGGACCTGGCCGTTGATCGCGGCCAAGAGCTTGGTGACCTCGTTAACGCGCTGTTCGGGAACCTTGACGTCGAAGGCGCAGCCAAGGTGCAGCGCCTCGAACTCTTCCATCCAGGAAAAGGAAACGTGGTAGTCGGCCCACTTCCCTTCAACCGTCATCGCAATTTCGTCGTCACCCGACCGCTCGAAAGACCAGTCGTTATTGGCGGCGACGTACTCGATCATATCGACCGGGTTCGACTGACGCTCGACTTCCAATTCCATGAGGCTCATGCAGCACCTTCTTGACCGGAGTGAATGCGAACCAACTTCGTCAACGAGACACAAGGAGAACACACGCAACAGCCGGAACCACCAACCGTGATGACCGTTGAACCACTACCAGACTTAACGCAGTCAAACCTGCCTGGAGCTTACCAACCGCTTCGAATCATCATTTAAAATCAGTGTATAACGGGCTCGGCGACACGCCAGCCCCTGAAGGCCGTTTTAGGGAACGGCACTGTGGAAAGCTTTTCGGGTTTAGATTCAGAAGGAGGGTTTAAATGACTCTGCCCATTGATCTTTTTGGCAGTGTCCACAGGTGGATAACCGCACCTGGTTTTTAGGCCGCAGCCGCGGTGTGTCTCATAAAGGTCACACCACGGCCTGTCTCACAACGGGAATTACTTGCCCTTGGCCGCAAGCTTCTCTTCAAGGGCGGCGATCCGCGCAAGCAGCGCATCATTTTCATCGCGCGCCTTGATCGCCATTTCGCGTACGACCTCGAATTCCTCGCGCTTCACGATGTCGAGCGTATTGAGCCAGCGCTCCGCCTGCGCATTGAAGGCTGTCTCGATTTCCTTGCGCACACCCTGGGCAGCGCCGGCCGCATCCGTCATCAGCTTGGCGAACTCGTCCATGATGCGGTTTGCTCCAGTCGTCATGGCGATTTTCTCCCTTTGCTATAGACCAGTTAGGGCCACTTCGGCCCCTCAAGAATGAGGTAGGGCTTCGCCGCGGAGGATGCAAGCGGTTTGCTCTGGATAAGCCAGCCGGCGGCCTCCGATCGCCAACAATCGACTTGACCGCTCTTGATCGCAGCGCCATCTTCCGCCCACATCAAGCTTGGCGCGCCTTCAGAAAGTCGCAAAGGACGCCTTGAACTGAACCGCGTCAGACGCCCGATTCCATATTCCGGGCTTTGCGCCACCGAATGGGACAACCTTGCCGACAGCAGCCAATTTCATGGCGATCATGCCGTTCCCCGAGATCGACCCGATCGCCTTTTCGCTCGGCCCCCTCTCAATTCACTGGTACGGACTTGCCTATGTCGCCGGCATCATGCTCGGCTGGTACTATGCGCGTCAGATCGCCGGGAACAACAAGCTGTGGCCGGGCGACGTGTCCCCGATCACCAAGGTGCAACTGGACGATTTCATCATCTGGGTCGCGCTCGGCATCGTCCTCGGCGGCCGCATCGGCTACATCCTCTTCTACGACATGCCTGCTGTCATCGAGAGCCCGATCCGGGCGATACAGATATGGAATGGCGGCATGTCCTTCCACGGCGGCCTGACGGGCACCACCATCGCGATGATCGTCTTCGCGCGGCGCAACAGCATACCGATCTGGAGCCTGTTCGATATTGTCGCAGCAGTCGTCCCGATCGGCCTGTTCTGCGGCCGCGTCGCCAACTTCATCAATGGTGAGCTTTGGGGGCGCTTGACCGATGTGCCTTGGGGCATGGTTTTCTGTAACCAATATATCGAGCGGGCCGACGGTTACTGCCCCGGCGGCGACTTTGTTCGCCACCCCAGCCAGCTCTACGAGGCAGGTCTGGAGGGCATCGTGCTCCTCCTGGTTCTCGCCATGCTGATCTACGGCTTCCGCGCACTGAAGACCCCTGGCTTCGTCACCGGCGTTTTCGTCTGCGGCTACGCGCTTTCCCGCATTTTCGTCGAATTCTTCCGCGAACCGGATGCCCAGCTGGGCTACCTGCTGGGCACCAATTGGCTCACCATGGGCATGGTGCTTTCCACGCCGATGGTATTGCTGGGAATCTGGGCCATGCTTCGCGCTCGCCGTCAGGCTGCCCTGCAGCACTGATCGCAGCCTGACAGGAGGGGCATTCATGAGCACCGCGCTCGGTGAGAAGATCAAGGCTATCATTCAGGCGAACGGCCCGATCAGCGTCACGGACTTTTTTTCGCTGTGCCTCGCCGACCCCGAACATGGCTACTACAGGACCCGCGAGCCTTTTGGCCGCACAGGTGACTTCGTGACTGCACCCGAGGTAAGCCAGCTTTTTGGCGAGATGATCGGCGTCTTCATCGTCCATGCCTGGCAGCGACACGGGACGCCCAAAGGTGTCCGTCTCATCGAAATCGGTCCCGGTCGCGGCACGATGATGTCGGATATGCTGCGCGTCATTTCCCGTATCGCGCCGCCGCTTTTCGGAGACATGACCGTGCACCTCGTCGAGACAAGCGAGCGGCTGCGCGACATCCAGCAGGAGACGCTGGCGTCCCACGGCGACAAGGTCAGCTGGCATCAGGGCTTCGATGAAGTCCCGCCGGGATTCTCGCTCGTCGCGGCAAATGAGTTGTTCGATGCGATTCCGATCCGTCAGTTCGTGCGGACGCCGGCGGGCTTCCGCGAGCGGATGGTGGGCGTCGACGCAGCAGGCGAACTGACATTCGGCGCCGGCGTGGCCGGGATCGATTCAAGCCTCCTCCCCTGGCCGGAAGAGGACGTACTCCCGGGAACGATCTTCGAAGTCTCGCCGGCGCGCCAGTCGGTGATGCTATCGATCTGCGATCGCCTGAAAGAACATGGCGGGACGCTTGTCGCCATTGACTATGGGCACGTTGTGAGTGGCTACGGCGACACGCTGCAGGCGGTGCGCATGCATGAGTATGATCCGCCTCTGGCGCATCCCGGTGAAGCGGACCTGACGAGCCACGTCGATTTCCAGGCATTGGCACAGACCGCCACTGCGGCCGGGGTCCACGTCAACGGCATGCTTCACCAAGGCGATTTTCTCGTCGGCCTCGGCATTCTCGATCGCGCTGCCGTGCTTGGCCGGGATCGAGCACCACATACGCAGCAAATCATCCAGACCGCAGTCGACCGACTGGCCGCCGAAGGTGAAGGGCGTATGGGCGAACTCTTCAAGGTGCTGGCGGTCTCGCACCCGACGGTGGATTTGATGCCCTTCCGTTCGGTGGATTGACAGCGCGAGCGCCGCTGGGCCAACATCCGCGGCAATCGACCAGGCATTGCCATCCAGTAAGGCGCACAAGCATTCAAGCAATTTTGGAAGTTCTAATGACGCAAGCAGCATCTCCGGCACCGATCCAAAGCGCGCTGCTGAAAGAGGCAACCGGTGACGCAATTCTCCATGGCTACTTCACCCGGCAAGGCGGCGTTTCGGACGGCATTTATCGCGGCCTGAATGTCGGCCTCGGCTCGCACGATGAGCGCGAGAAGGTTCAGGAGAATCGCCGCCGCGTGGCTAGCTGGTTTGAATTGCCTGTCGAGCGTCTCGCTACTGTGCACCAGGTACACTCTCCCGATGTGGTCGTCGTCGACAGGAACTATAACGGCTCCCGCCCCTCAGCGGATGCGTTGGTAACGGCAACTCCGGGCATAGCGCTCGGGGTGCTGGCTGCCGATTGTGGGCCAATCCTCTTCGCCGATTCGGAAAACGGTGTCATTGGCGCCGCTCATGCAGGTTGGAAGGGTGCCCTCACCGGTGTTTTGGAAAACACGATCGACACGATGGTCCAGCTTGGCGCGAAGCGCGAAGCCATCGTTGCCTGCCTCGGCCCATCGATCAGCCAGGCGAGCTACGAGGTTGGGCCGGAATTTGTGGAACGCTTTGTCGCTCAGGATCCATCTTACGAGCGCTATTTCGTGCCATCAGGAAAGCCTGAACACGCGATGTTCGACCTCCCTGCCCTGACGATCGACCGGCTGCGCGCCGCCGGCATCCGCGCAGAAAGCCTTGGGCTCTGCACCTATCCCGATGCCGAGCGTTTCTTCTCGTACCGCCGGACCACACATAACAAAGAGCCGGACTACGGTCGGCAGATTTCTGCAATCGCAATCAGGGAGATTTGAGCGGTATGGCCTTGCACTTCGACCGACCCGAATTCGCCGTCCGCCTCGCGCGTCTGACAGACAAGATGCGCGAAGAGAAGCTGGATGCCCTGCTGCTGTTTGCCCAGGAAAGCATGTACTGGCTGACCGGCTACGACACCTTCGGCTACTGCTTCTTCCAAACGCTTGTCGTCAAGGCCGACGGGACGATGGCGCTGATCACACGCTCTGCCGACCTGCGTCAGGCGAAACACACCTCCATTCTGGAAAACGTGCAAGTCTGGGTCGACCGCGTAAATGCCGATCCGACCGTCGACCTTCGGAACCTGCTGGTCGAGATGGATCTGCTCGGAGCCAGGATCGGCGTCGAATACGACACCCATGGCATGACGGGCCGCGTAGCCCGGATGCTCGACGCGCAGTTGACGTCCTTCGGCCAGATCGTCGACGCGTCCTATCTCGTCAGCCGCCTGAGACTGATCAAGAGCCCAGCCGAAGTCGCCTATGTTGAACGCGCTGCTGTATTGGCCGACGATGCGCTTGATGCGGCACTCGCGCTGACCAATCCCGGCGCAGACGAAGCGGATATTCTGGCCGCGATGCAGGGCGCCGTTTTTGCCGGTGGTGGCGACTATTCCGCGAACGAATTCATCATCGGCTCTGCCGAGGACGCCCTGCTTTGCCGCTACAAGGCCGGCCGCCGCAAGCTCGATACCAACGACCAGTTGACGCTCGAATGGGCAGGCGCTTACGCGCACTACCATGCGGGAATGATGCGTACCGTCGTCATCGGCGAACCGAGCTATCGCCATCGCGAACTCTACAACGCCTGCTTCGAAACCATCCAGGCAATCGAAACGGTATTGAGGCCGGGCCACAGCTTCGGCGACGTCTTCGATATGCATGCGAAAATCATGGACGAGCGCGGCCTGTCGCGCCATCGCCTCAATGCCTGCGGCTACTCGCTGGGCGCCCGTTTCTCGCCATCCTGGATGGAGCATCAGATGTTCCATGTCGGTAATCCGCAAGCAATCGAACCGAACATGTCGCTCTTCGTGCACATGATCATCATGGATTCCGACACGGGAACTGCGATGACCCTCGGGCAGACTTATCTCACGACGGACAACACACCCCGCGCGCTTTCCCGCCACTCTCTGGATTTCATCAACGTCTGAGACAAGAATCCGGAATTGACACAGACCCGCACCGGCCTTCATAAAGTGCATGGGGCCGGCACTGGGAAGGATGTAACGAGGGATGACGCGAGTCGCGACTGCGCCAGTGCTCCTTGCCTGCTTTGCCCTAACCGCCTGCAACACCACCGACGCCTTGGTCCCGCTGGTCGACATCGGCGATTCCTCACCAAACATGCGCTCATCGCCGGTAACGCAGGGCGACGTGGAACGCATGGCAGGAACCCAGCCCCGCCAGCAGGCCTTTGCCGCTCAGCAGCGGTCGAACGGATATCATCCCGCCTACAGCCAGGCGAGCTATCGTCAAGGTTCAGGCGCACCGCCTACCACGATGGAAGCCCAGGCGATGGCCTTGGAAAGCGATATGCGCTCGCCGGCAGCCTCCGTGCCAATCAAGGCGCAGACCCTGCCGGAGCCAATATCCAACGCCCAGGCCGAGGAAGAAGACATGGTGGAAGCGCCCGCTCGCGAACCGCCTAGACAGCAAACCCAGACTGCCATGCTGAATACGAGTTCGTCCTCGGCAGGTGGGACGACCGTCCGCTTCCTTCCGATCATCGGGGCACCGGTTCAGGCGGTTACACCGCTTTCGCGCCAACTCGGAGCGGAGGCCCGCTCGCACGGCCTTTCCATCAAGAGCTCGAACGACAGCTCAAGCGCCTACATTCTGAAGGGATACCTCTCCGCCTTTTCCGACAGCGGCAAGGTCACCGTGGTCTATGTCTGGGATATTCTCGATGGCAGCGGCGCGCGCCTGCACCGCATCCAGGGACAGGAAAGCGTACCCTCGGAGGCGCTGGATCCCTGGGCCGGCGTTCCCGCCTCGGTTATGCAGCAAATCGCCTCGAAAACCATCACCGACTTCTCAACGTGGCGCGATGCTCGCGGCGGTTAAGCCACAAGGTTTTTAGAAATATGAGCGCAGATGACGCCTTAGCCCTTGCATTCAGGAGCAAGCTGGCTAAAAAGCGCGGCTATCAGCAGGAAATAGGCGGACCAAGATGAAGGTTTTCGCAGGCAATTCGAACCGGCATCTCGCCGAAGCGATCTGCAGCTATCTCAATGTGCCTTTGGGCAAAGCCAGCGTCAGAAGATTTGCCGATCAGGAAATCTTCGTGGAAATTCAGGAAAACGTTCGCGGTGAAGACGTGTTCGTCGTCCAGTCCACGTCTTTTCCGACGAACGACCATCTCATGGAACTGCTCATCATGATCGATGCGATGCGCCGCTCGTCCGCGCGCCGCATAACTGCGGTTCTTCCCTATTTCGGCTATGCCCGCCAGGATCGCCGTGCCTCGGGGCGCACGCCGATCTCCGCCAAGCTCGTCGCCAACCTCATAACGGAAGCCGGCGCCGATCGCGTGCTAACCCTCGATCTGCATGCAGGCCAGATCCAGGGCTTCTTCGATATTCCGACGGACAATCTCTACGCCATCCCGGTCCTGACCCGTGATATCAAGGCCAACTACGACATCAGCAACGTCATGGTGGTTTCGCCTGATGTCGGCGGCGTTGTTCGTGCCCGCGCGCTCGCCAAACGTCTCGACTGTCTGCTGGCGATCGTGGACAAGCGCCGCGACCGCCCGGGTGAATCCGAAGTCATGAACATCATCGGCGAAGTTGAAGGCAAGGACTGCCTGCTGATCGACGACATCGTCGATTCCGGCGGCACGCTCTGCAACGCAGCCGATGCGCTGCTTGCCAAAGGGGCGGCAAGCGTCACCGCCTATATTACCCACGGCGTTCTCTCGGGGGGCGCGGTCACCCGCATCACTTCGTCGAAGCTTCGCGAGCTCGTCATCACCGACTCGATCCAGCCGACGACGGCTGTCCAGTCAGCTCACAACATCCGCGTTGTGAGCACGGCGAGCTTGATCGGTGAAGCGATCAACCGCACCAGCCAGGAAGAGTCGGTTTCCAGCCTGTTCGACTGAAGCGTTTCAAAACTTTCAACACCGCAGACGTTTGATCTTCCCCGGAAATGCAACTTGAGCTAGGATTTGAAAAGAAATCTAGCTGCAGGGGAAGAGTCATGACGCTCGCCGGTTTCCTGTTGCCTCGGAAGATCGCCCTGTTTGGGCTCATTTCGCTTCTGTCTGCCTGCACTGCCGACGTAGGACCCAATTATTGGCGCCCGCCACCTCGCGCGCCCAGTCCGCAGATATGCACTCTGGAATACAATCCCGTCTGTGGCCAACGCGGCGGACGTGTCCAGACCTTCGCCAATGCATGCCAGGCGCGTGCAAATAACTTTACAATCATCAGCCGTGGCCAGTGCCGCCGGCCGCCTCCGATGACATCGCGTCCGACACCTCTTCCGTCGAGGCCGCAGGTGTGTACCATGGAGTACGCTCCGGTCTGCGGCCAACGCAGCGGACGTGTTCAGACCTTCTCTAACGCGTGCCAGGCTCAAGCAGCCAACTTTACGGTCATCAGCCGCGGCCAGTGCCGCCGCCAGCCCGGCATAACAGTGCGCCCGCAGCGTCCGCCACCGCCGCGGCCCGGTGGCATATGCACGCGTGAGTACCGCCCAGTCTGCGGCCAACGAGGTTCACAACTGCGCACCTTCTCGAATACCTGTGAAGCTAACAACAGCGGCTTCCGCATCATACGCCAGGGCGCATGCAGGTAATGAAGTGGCGACCCTGACAAGTCGGCTTCCGCTTATGCGGGAGCCGAACTCCGTTTTTCGAAAACGAGTAAAAGCGCGACAAGCGGATCTGACTGACCGCAGTCGCTTAGGCAGCAATGTTTGACGCGGCCGACATGACCTCCTCGGGAGCCGGTACGCCGAACATACGTCGGCCATCGTCGGCCACCTCGGTAAAGCACCATCTGACGACGCCGTCGCGGTCAAGAAGGAACTCGCCGACCAGTTGGCCCTCACCCGTCGCAATCATCCGCTTGTCGTCGTCCGTGAACTCGTAACCATCGGCATTGTCGAGGTATTCAACAGCCGCCAGCGGGGCCATCGGCTCAGGCAGGTCAGGCATATCGACGCGCATCGACGTTAGCGTGTCGAGGCTAACCTTGTAGGGCCACGCTGTTTCCGATTGCGTGAACTCGATGTTGGGAAGCCCGAAGGCGCGATGCGATACCCTGTCGGGATCGGAGGCCGCCAGCAGATTGGGCAAGGGATGATACCGGAAATAGAGGCGTGCCCGATCGATAGGCGTATTGACCACCGTCAGACTTTCGATGCCCTTTTGCTGGAGGTCGCCCGCCAGGCTCGCCATCGCGGCGATTTGCCGCCTGCAGAATGGACAGTGGAGCCCGCGAAACAGGCCGACCAAAACCGGCTTCTGTCCTCGGAAGTCATCGATCGATATCTTGCCCTGACGCGTGATCGCATCGAGAATGACGTTCGGCGCGCGGTCACCGGGCTGCAGCGGTCTCTCGCTTTGATTTTCGGGCATGGCACCCTCCTTCATTTGCGCGTCGGCGAGCAAGCCGAGCAGAAGAAAAAATAGCGAAAACTCAGCACCTTACCTGCCGGCATTGAATCAATCCAGGAAGGGCAGCACGACGAGCGCGTCGGGATCCAGCCCATGCCTGACGCAAACATCCTGCGCGAGCGAAAAGTAGCGCTCCGCCTCGGCCATATCGTCCTTTTCCAAGTTCAACGTCGCAAGCCCATCATAGCATGGAAAGAGAAGCTGTGGCTCGCCGATTTCACGCGCGAGCTGAAGCGCTTCCTCGTAGTAGTTCCGAGCCAGGTCCGGTTCCCCGTGACACTGATGGATCTGTCCGAGCACGATGAGGGGCACCGCCAGGTGATCGCGCTGATCCAGCGCCCGGTCGATCTCGATCGCTCTTTCAGCCGCCGGCACTCCCTCCTTGGCACAGTTGTCGGTGAAGGTGCAGCAGGCGACCGCGAGGTTGGCGAAAAGCCGGGCTTGAAAACCGAGGTCGGAGATGCGCTTGGCAACATCGAGGCCCTGGCGACACACATCGATGGCACGCCGCGGATCGACGATCGTATAGAGAACGCCGAGATTGGAATAGGCGCGACAGGCCGCGCCGAGAAGCCCCGCCGTTTCGGCAACCTCCAGACTTCGCTCGACTTCGCGCACCGCCTCGCGGTGCCGCCCCAGCCGCGCCAGCGCCACCCCCTTTGTATTCAGCGCCTCCGCTCGCACCTGCGCAGCCTCCGAGGCCACGGAGCCTTCCCCATCCAATGTTGCAGTGTTGAGGCAGGACAGTGCATCATCGGCCCAACGCGCGGCAGCGGTCTGATCGCCCTTGCGGAAGGCGAGATGCCCACGCTCCTGAAGCAGATGGGCAAGTTCGATGGGTGCATTGCTCACGCTCAACAGCGAGGCGGCCTGCGCATAGTCGGCGTCCGCAAGATCACTTCTGCCCGCAGCAAGATTGAGGCGGCCGAGCTTGCGCAGGATCCGCGCCGCACCCGGCTGATCACCAGCTTCCTTTAAGGTCGTCAGTGCGCGGCCATAGTGTTCGCGGGCCGTCTCCCGCTCTCCCGCCGGCCCGCAGAGATCAGCGAACCGTTCATAGAGAGCAAGCAACTCCGAACCGGCTTGCGGGTTATCCGAAATTGCCGCAAGCGCCTCGCGGTAGAGGCGCATCGCATCGTCGTTTGCGTAGGTCTTGCGGGCCAAATCACCCGCGGCCATGAGGTATCGGACGCCCTTGCTCACCTCGTCGGCCCGGCAGTAGTGACGGCCGAGTTGTGCGATATCCTCGAGTCGAGCGGGTATGCCGTAATGTATTCTCTCGATCGCGGCCCCGATACGCGCATGCAGCTCCTTGCGGCGCTGTAGCAAGAGATTGCCATAGATGGCATCGTGCAATAGCTGCTGCGGGAAGCAATAAGAGATCGCCTTTGCCGAAGCAGCACCAGGCGTTTCCTCAACGACCTCGGCCTCGCAGAGAAAATCCAGCCCACGCTCGACACACTCTGCATCCGATGCGACGGCGCGAAGCAATGCCAGATCGAAGCGTGGACCTATAACGGCAGCTTCCTGCGCCAAACGCTTGACGTCGGGCGGCAGGCGGTCGACGCGCGCCAGCAGCATCGCCTGCAGGCTCATCGGCACCTCGGTTCCCATTTCGCCACCCGCCATGCGCCAGCATCCGTTCTCGAAATGAAGTGCCTCGGTCTCGATCAGCGCCCGTACGATCTCCTCGATAAACAGCGGATTGCCGCCCGCTCGCGCGAGAATTCGTGAGCGCGTCTTCGCAGGCACGGAACTGTCCACGCCAAAGAATTGCGTCAGCAGAGCCTCGCCATCCTTACTCGAAAGCGGCGCGAGCCGCATGACGGTGCGGTTGATCCGGCTTGACTCCAGGCCTTCGCCCTCGGCAACCGACCGTCCTGTCGTCAGCATCATCAGGCGCGTACGTTCGAGCCGGTCCAGGACGAAGCGTAGCGCCTCGATCGAAGCGGCATCCGCCCAATGGAGATCCTCCACCACCAGCAGCAGTGGGCTTAGCGACAGCCGCCGTTCAAAGATCGTACGCGTGGCGTAAAAGATCTGCCGCCGCAACTGCTCTGGCTCGACATACCGCAGCGCTCCATCCGGATCGCCGAGGCCCAAGACATGAGAAAGGAGCGGCGTCAGACCCGCGACCTCGCTCTCGCTAAAACCAAGGTCGACCAATCCCGTTGCCAGCAGTTCGGCCGTCCGGGCTGCGGTTTCCCGCTCAGCTATCCCGTAGGCGCTGCGTAGAACCGATGCTAGCGTCCCATAAGATTGCTCCCCGAGGGGTGAGCAGACGGCACGCCGTACCACCACCTGCCCGAACCGCTCGGCTTCGGCGACGTTCTGCAGAAACTCCTTGACCAATCTTGACTTGCCGATGCCAGCCTCACCGACGAGCTGGACGAGTTGCGCATTGCCGCCACTGGCGCGATCCAGGCAATTGGACATCCGCGACAGTTCCGAGTCACGCCCGATGAGTTCGGCGTGCAGGCCTAGGCTTTCCAAACCGCGCGCGGCGTGAGGCGTCTCCATCCGTCCGAGGAGACGATGTACCTGTACATTTCCCGTCTTCCCGCGAAGGGCAAGCGAACCGAGATTGTCGAACGCGAACGCATGCCGCGTCAGACGGTAGGTTACCGGGCCTACCAGTATCTCGCCTGGACCCGCCATCGTTTGCAGTCGTTGGGCCGTATTCACTGTATCGCCGGTCACCGAGTAGGATCGCGCAGCCGCCGCTCCGAAACCACCGCTGACCACCGGCCCTGTGTTGATGCCGACATGCAGCTGCAGCGGATCTCCACCGGCCAGATCCAGCCATTTGGCGCCAAGGCGGTCAGCACCCGCAATCATGTCGAGTGCTGCGCAAAGGGCACGATCGGGATCGTCCTCATGTGCTGTCGGGGCCCCGAACAGCGCAAGCAACGCGTCACCGACAAACTTGTCAACATAGCCGCCATAAGCCTCCACGGCCCGCGTCAACTCCTCGAACAGTTCGTTCTGCAGCGAGCGCATCAGTTCCGGGTCAGTTCTCTCGCTGAGCGCAGTAAAGCCGCAGAGATCGGCAAACAGAACGGTCAGCGGACGCCGGTCGGCGGCATCGTCAGGCATGGATGTAGGCGGGACTGCACGCGGCGGCGGTTCGGCAGGAACTGCACGACCTTCGGCCGGGCCAAGAGGTGTTCCACATTTTGGGCAAAACGCAAAATCGGGCTGGCATGTCTCGCCACAGGAGGCGCAGACGATCGGTTGTCTTGCGCCGCACTTCGGGCAGAACGCAAAACGACTTTCGATCGCAAAACCACAGGCGGCACAATTCATCGGCCTGCCTCTCTGAGCGCGCCGGCCTCACCTAGAGAGCTGACACTGGCAACACAGCATGGACCTGCCGGGGGCGCCCCGCAAGGCCCCTCGCCTTGAGCTGCAAGGCTAACGTAGCAGGCTCAATCCGCGCCCTTGATGACCTGGCCGTTGATCGTGACGGAGCCGTTTTGCGCGACGCTGATATCCCAGCGTTGACGCCCGTCGGGATCAGTCTTCGCAAAGCCCTTGGCCATCATCAGGCCGAACGACACCTGATTGAGCTCGGCGTTGGTCTTCGCAAGCTCCTGAACGGCGGCGATCGTCTTGTCGAGATCACGCGCCAGAACCGTCGCTTCCATGGAATAATCCTTGGAAGTATCGACCCGTCCGCGGACCTTTGCGGAAATCTCGGCATCGTAAACGCTCGAGACCGCGCTGATCTTCGGGAACTCCATGACCAATTCGCCGCCCTTGAAGAGCCGCTCGACCGCCTTCTTGCCGCTGTCTTCTGACGATGCGCCGCTGAAATCGACCTTGAGAAACTCATCGCCGAACGCCGCAAAATCCATGTTGGGTATCGCCAACTGCAGCTGCAATTGCCGGGGCACGAAGTCTGAATAGGCCGCAGGAACGATCGCGCTCGCGAAACTGATTTGATCCGCCGTCACACCCACTCCAAAGCGCGTCGCGTCGGTCGCGCCGTCGAGTGCAACCTCATAATTGAGGTTCTTGGCGCCACCGTTACCCGCGGCACTCGACACTGTGAGATTGTTGAAGTCGATCGTTTCGTTGAAGCTCGTCAGCAACGGAAACGCGTCACGAAGCATTTCCTTCAACTTCTCGCCGTCCGCCACAGCAAGTTTCTTCTCGTCGGCGTGGTCGGCCACGAACATGATGATGTCGCGAACCTTGTTCACGGGCAGGCCGTTTACCGCCGCTGCGAAATCGATTGTGTCAGCGCGGATTTCGACCGGAGGCACTTCGCGACTGCTGATCTTCTCTAGGAATCCCGCGGCCGAGCCGCTGGTGGCAAAATTCGTCGTGCCGGCCGCAGCACCCTCCGACGACGTCAGTTTGTATTTCATGCTATCAAAGCCGGCGCTTACTTCCTCGGCTTCGGTCTTGGATGAGAAATTCACGGCCTTCGTAGAGAAGTCGCCCGAGCGGAGATAGCTGATCGCCGGGTCGAAAACGCCACTGAAAATGAAGGTCTCGATGATGTAGGCAAATTCCGTCTTTGGCTGTCCCGACGCCTTGAAGCTGCCAGACACATTGAGGGAATTGTTCCCCTCCACGCTCCACAGACCGGTATCCAATCGCGTTGCGAACATCGACCACGGCGTCAAGCCGGTGACTGTAAAGCTGCCCGGATCGATGCTCTTCAGAAGCTTCGCAAAATCATAGATGATCTCGTAGCGTGTCCCAGCCGGATTGACGGTCACGAAACCGTCTTTCGCCACTCTCTTCGGCAGCAGTCTCGTCAGGCTTTCTTGAACCTGCCTGGCCCCAGCCTGGTTGATGTCAGCGGCATAGGCCGCAGATGCCAAGGCGAGCGCGATCGTACTCGTTGCCGCAATAAGATTGAGCCGCATATCCGAACTCCTCCGCCGCTTGTGTTTTGCGAGCATGTGAGGTTTCCGCGCGGCGGATGTCAAGCCGTGTTGCAGTGCGGTGGTCAGGCCGCCGCATCGGCCCTCGAAGCAACGACCTGGCGATCTGTCGCGCCTGTTCCATCGCCATTGACGAGGGCCTCGATGTCTGGACGTGGCATCGGCTTTCCGAAGAGGAAGCCCTGCACCTGAAGGCAACCTTCGCGGCGGAGGAAATCGACGTGCTCTTCGCGTTCTACGCCTTCGGCGAGAACCGGAATATCAAGGCTCTGCGCAAGAATGAGCGTTGAGCGAACGATCGCTGCCGACTGCTTGTTGGTGACGACGCCATCGACAAAAGCACGGTCGATCTTGATCTTGTCGAACGGGAAGCTTTGCAGCGTGGAGAGAGACGAATAGCCGGTGCCGTAGTCGTCCATTGCCACCTTGACGCCGAGCTCCTTCAGCCGGCGGATGGCGTTCAACGCGTGCCCGTGGTCGGCAATGATGCCGGTCTCCGTAATCTCGAGTTCGAGGCGTGGCGGTACCAGACCCGTTTCGGCGAGAATCTGCTGTACAATCTGCGGCAGGCGGCTGTCTGCGAGCTGTTGGGCCGCGACATTAACCGCTATGCTCAAGGGGTTCTTCCAGCTGGCCGCTTCCACGCAGGCGTTACGCAACACCCATTCGCCGAGCTCCATGATGAAACCCGTTTTCTCGGCGATCGGGATGAATTCGACCGGCGAGATGTAGCCGCGCGTCGGGTGTTTCCAGCGCAGCAACACCTCGAAACCCAACACCGCACGCGTCATGGTATCGTTCTGCTGCTGATAAAAGAGTTCGAATTCGCCCCTCTTCAGCCCTTCGCGCATCTCGATCGCCAGCGCACTTCGTTCCCGCGCTGCTTCGTCCATCGAGGGATCGTAGAAGCAGATACTGCTCCCCGCCGTCGTCTTGGCACGATACATGGCAACGTCAGCCTGCGAAAGCAGGTCATCGACGGTGCGCGCCTTGTCCGGAAAGCTGGAGATGCCGATGCTGGACCCGACGCTAAGCGACTGGCCATTCCACTCGACCGGTCGCTCGATCTCGTCGAGCAGGCGCTGCGCAACACTTCTGGCCTCGGAGCGGCCAACGTGATCGCGCATGACGACCACAAATTCATCGCCGCCGATCCGGGCCACGAACTGTCCCTTTTGCATGACCTTCACCAGCCGCTCGCCGATCGCCCGCAGCACGGCGTCGCCAGCCGCGTGACCATGCACATCGTTGATCTCCTTGAACCGATCGAGGTCGAAGCAGAGAGCGGCGACATTCCAGCCGATTTCATGGGTCCGTTTGGTCACGGTGGCGAGATGTTCGTTCAGCGCCGCGCGGTTTGCGAGGTTCGTCAGTGGATCGTGAAGCGAGAGATGACGATAGCGAGCGACGGCCGCTTCCGTCGACTGCATGTCGATAATGTAGGTGGATGCGCCGAGGAGCAGGATGATGACCATGACGGTACCGACCAAGCTGGTCATCACGCCCACCGAGAGAATTTCGCGAGGAACTGCGACCGTCACATCCGGGACGATCGTCATGCCCGCCATGCCGAGGAAATGCGTGGAAACGATCGCAAGGATCAGCGGCAAGGCCGCCCCAACCGGGCTGAAGCGCGCCGTCGGCCGCACAACCCGGCGCGCCATGAGCGCGCCAAAACCGGCCGCCGCAATCAGCGAGGTAACGACATAGGCAGTATTCCATTGGACCTCGCCGGCCACCTTGTAGCCGGCAATACCGACGTAATGCATCGCTGCGACACCAAGGCCGACGATTGCGCCCCCGGCCTCGACAAGCGCGTCCTGGCTTCGCATCGAGGCGACCGAAAAGCCGATCATGGCGGAGGCGATGCCGATGAAAAGCGACAGCAGCGTCAGATCCGACTCATAACCGCTGAGCGTCGGCGCTCGGAAGCCAAGCATGGCGATGAAATGGGTCGTCCAAATTGTCGCGCCGCCGACGAACCCTGACAGGAACAGCCAATTGAATTTCTGGAACCCATGGGTGCGCCGAACCCGCGAAAAAAGCCGTACCGTGAGTAGCGAGCCAAGCAGGCAGATCACGGTTGCAAAGGTCAGGTGCGGCCAGTTGTGTTCGGCTGCAATGCAGGTAAGGAGACGTGGCATCGGAGAGACCAGGTTGCGTTTTGGCCTTCATAACCGCGCCGACATTTTGTATTACTTAATCTCTGGGGGAAATCCGGCCGTATAGTTAAGCCTTCGCGATCCGCTTCAACTTCCGCAACCGTTGCCTGGTGCCACTCGCCAAGTGCTTGTCCCGCACCATGATCCCCGCCACCTGTAAGGCACCAGCTTGCGTTTCCGTCACATCTATACTATAGCGCACGCGTCCGCGCAGACACCCTTGGAGGCAACGCGGATGAGGATGGGGTAACCCGCCTCCAGTTCCGCGGCAAGCATAGGCCTCCGCGGGGCTCTCCAAATAACCTCGGAAGGAAAAGTCATGAGCCACGAAAGCTACGAGCTCAAGGCCGAGGCGCGCGAACGGGTTGGTAAGGGGTCCGCCCGTGAACTTCGCCGCAACGGTTTGATTCCCGCTGTCATCTATGGTGACAAGCAGGCCCCCATTTCTATCGCTCTCAACACCAATGAGGTGACGAAGCGCATTCATGCCGGTGGTTTCATGACCACGATCGCGACCATCGAGGTCGACGGCAAGAAGTACAAGGTTCTGCCGAAGGACTACCAGCTGGATCCCGTCCGTGACTTCACGATGCACGTGGACTTCCTGCGCGTTTCCGGCAACACCCAGGTCACGGTTGAAATCCCGGTTCACTTCATCAACGAAGAGAAGTCCCAGGGTCTCAAGGCTGGCGGCGTTCTGAACATCGTTCGTCACGAAATCGAAGTTCACTGCCCGGCTGATGCGATCCCGGAATTCTTCAACGTTGACCTGAACGGCAAGAAGATCGGCGACAGCATCCACATTTCCGACCTTACCCTGCCCAAGGGTGTAACGCCGACCATTTCCGATCGCGACTTCACGATTGCGACGGTTATCGCCCCGGCTGGCGGCGTTGACGAAACGGTTGCAGAAGAAGGCGAAGCAGAAGCCTGATCGCTTCCATGATTTGTAAAGCATAGGGCCCGCTTTCTCTCGAAGGCGGGCCCTTTTCATTGGTTGCAAGGAGCCTGTTTCAGCAACATTTAATACATTTCATGGAAGCATGCCGGTACGTTTTTGAAAGACCCACGGGCGTCGAAAACCGTGAATGCAAAGTGCGGCTGGGAGCAAAACGGAACAATGCACAATTCCGTTGAAAATCGTTTTTTGGCAATCATTTGCGGAGCTTTGCTGCTCTTCGTTGCTCCACTGTTCGTCCTTTTTCTTTTTCTTTCTTCCGAGCGCGCAGACAAGGAAATACGCGACCACATCTCGGTTCTTCTTGTCGCCAATTCTCAGGCCCTCGCCAAGCCGCTCTGGGACCTTGATGATGACAGCGTGACGCAGATCAGCGCGACGATCGTTTCGCAGGGCGCGATCGTCAAGGTCCAGGTTCGCGACCAGTCCGGCCAGCTGGACGTCACGCAGTCGACCATACCGAAGTCGTTCAACGGCAACCTCGTCCAGGTGTCGCGCGCGATCATATACAACACGATCGACGGCCCGAAGAACCTGGGCACGATCTCCGTGTTCTATCCAGCGCTCGGTCTCTTCTCCGGCCTCAAGCACGAAGAGATCGTCTTCATGTCGATCTTCATCTTCGCGGTGCTGGCCGTCTTCAGCGCCGCCTTGATCGGCAATCGAATCTTCATCATCCGGCCACTGATGCGCCTGACGGCAGCCGTCGAGGCAACCCGCCAGCTGGGCTCGCGTCATCACGTCAACTGGCAATCGAACGACGAGATGGGACGCCTCGCCAGCGGCTTCAATGAGATGCAGTCGAAGCTCGAAAGCGAGGAGCGCGAATTGAAGCTCGCGCATCGCCGTGCCGTCGACATTTACGACCTGACGCCGGCGATGCTGTTCTCGCTCGACGAGGATGACCGCATAACGGCGGTCAGCGACTATTGGCTCGTCGCGACCGGCTATGAGCGGCCGCAGGTGGTCGGCCGCAGGTTTGCAGACCTCGTTACACCAGATACGCGTGAGGCCTTCCTCGGGCGCAAGAATGACCTCGATGGCGGCGCCGCATTCGACGTGACGGTCAAGTTCATATGCGCCAGCGGCAGCATCATGGATGTGCTCATCCTTGAATCGACAGCAGCCACCGCGGGTCATGACCGGCTCTCGCTGTCGGTAATGACCGATGTCACCGAGCTGAAAGCTTCCGAGGCACGCAATCACGAGCAAGCAATCCGCGACCATCTGACCGGCCTGCTGAACCGTCAGGGTTTCGAGTCCGTGCTCGATACCAAAATTCAGCAGGCGGACGCGCTCGGTCAGGAACTTGCCTGCCTGTTCGTCGACCTCGACCGTTTCAAATGGATCAACGACAATCTCGGCCATGCCGAGGGTGACAGGGCTCTTCGGGAGTTTGTCGACCGATTGAGGATGCATCTGGCGCCATCGGACCAGGCGGCACGCCTGGGCGGCGACGAATTCGCAATCCTTCTGCCGGCAAAAGATGCCGCGCGGCGGGCGGGCGCGATGGCCGAGCAGATCGCCTCCATCTTTGTCGAGCCGTTCGGTCCGGACCTGCATTTGAGCGCCAGCGTCGGCATCGCCATCTACCCGCGTCATGCCGCGAACGCTGCCGAGCTGTTGCAGAAGTCTGACATGGCCATGTACGCGAAGAAGCGCGACGGCAAGAACGGTGCGCAGCTCTTCGACAACCGCATGATGGACCACACTAGGGCTCGCGCCGAAATCGAGACCTACATCGAGGCAGGCCTCGCGGAGGATTGGTTCGACGCCTATTTGCAGCCGATTGTCAGCCTCAACGGCCGCGGAGTCGCCGGTTTTGAGGCGCTGATGCGCCTGAACCATCCGCAAAAGGGTTTGATGGCGCCGGCCGAGATCATCAATGTCGCGGAGGAGACGGGCAAGATCATTCGCGTCGGTAATGTCATTATGGAGAAGGCGATCGCCCACCTTGCAGCCATTTCCAGGCTGCCGGGCATGCAGGACAGCTATCTCGCCATCAACTTCTCTCCTTTGCAGTTCGAAGCCGCCCTGCCCGCGCGCCTTGCCGCATTGCTTGGCCGCCACGGCATCCTCCCGCAGCGCATCGTCGTCGAAATCACGGAGGCAGTGTTGATGCATAACAATCCGCTGATCCGCACTATCGTTACCGAGATGCGCCGCTTCGGCTGCCGGATTGCCCTCGACGACTTCGGCACGGGCTATTCGTCGCTGAGCTATCTCAATCGCTTCCCGGTCGACATCATCAAGATCGACCAGTCGTTCACCCGGTCAATAAACGACGCCAACGACGACGTTCGCCAAAAGAGCCGCACGCTGGTGGAGAGCATCACGACGCTGTCCCACAGGATGGGCTGCACCGTTATCGCCGAGGGTATCGAGACCGAGGACGAATGCCACACGCTGCACGATATGGGCCTCGACTTCGGTCAGGGATACCTATTCCATCGTCCGCAGCATGCCGCCGCTCTGATCGAGCGCCTGTCAGCGTCGGGCCAGCTCATCGCACGAGCTTCGTGAACCGGGGAAGAAGAGCAACACGATGAAGAGACTGCTGCTTTCTATTCTGTTGAGCCTCGGTGCCTCGACACATGCCATTGCCGCCGGCGTCACACTCGCCACGGAGGAATACCCCCCCTTCAGCTACCGCGACGGAAAGACCGTAAAAGGCGCGTCGGTCGAGCAGGTCGAAAAAGTGATGAAGGACGCCGGGATCGACTACACGATCGAGATGATGCCTTGGGCCAGGGCCTACAATCTTGCCCAGACCACCCCTATGAGCTGCGTCTTTACGACCGCTCACAATGCGAAGCGCGACCCGATGTTCAAATGGGTCGAACCCTTGCTGGTCGATCGCAACATCCTCATCACCAGAACGGGCTCCGGCGTGGCAGCCAAGGATCTAGAGGAAGCCAAGAAGTATACGGTCGGTACCCAGCGCGAAGACTATACGGAGATGACACTGAAGGAGAGCGGCTTCACGAAGCTCGACGTCACCACTGACTTCAATTCGACGCTGCGCAAGCTGCTCAATGGCCGCATCGACATGATGCCTATCACCGAAATCTACTTCGAGAAGCTCAAGGCAGAACAACCCTTGGAGAAGGTCACGGTGCTTTCCACGCAACAAATGGGGATCGCCTGCGAAAAGGACTTCCCTGGCGACCTGCTGGCCAAGATGCAGGCGGCGCTGGACAAGCTGATTGCCGACGGCACGCAGAAGTCCATCTTCATCACGTATGGCCTGAGCCCCGCAGACTGATTTTTCAACGTTTGCGGTCTCGCCGTCTTGACTTTGACGCCGTTTCGCGGTGGTGAACGCATAAAGCACATTGCAAGGAATGAACGAGCCATGCTTGTTATCGCGGGTCTCGGCAATCCCGGTGGCAAATACGCCGGAAACCGCCACAACATCGGCTTCATGGCCGTCGATGCCATCTACCGCCGCCATAGTTTTTCGCCCTGGTCGAAGAAGTTCAAGGCCGAGATCGCCGAAGGCGAAATTGCAGGCGAGAAGGTGCTGCTCATCAAGCCGCAGACCTATATGAACCTCTCGGGCGAAGCCGTCGGCGAGGCCATGCGCTTCTACAAGCTGCAGCCGGCCGACCTCGTCGCAATCTATGATGAACTCGACCTGCCGTCAGGCAAGGCACGCCTCAAGACGGGCGGCGGCCATGGCGGTCACAACGGCATCAAATCGCTCGACGCTCATTGTGGCAAGGAATATCGCCGCCTGCGGCTCGGCATCGGCCACCCTGGTGTCAAGGAATTGGTGCAGCATCACGTGCTCGGCGACTTCGCCAAGGCCGATCAGGCTTGGCTCGAGCCGTTGCTGGATGCACTTGCCGATAACGCCGACATGCTGGTTCGCAAGGAAGACTCCCAGCTGATGAACAAGCTGGCACTTGCACTCGGCGGCAAGGCCGAAGAAGAAACGCCGAAGCCAGAGAAAAAGCCGGTGGCGAAGTCTCATATCCGCGCGGCCCGCAACAACAACCAGCCGAAGTTGCCCACAACAGGACCAATGGCCGAAATGCTGAAGAAGATGTTCGGCAACAAGGGTGATTGAGTATGTCAATCGACGAACTCGTCATTCGTTCCGCCGAGGCCGCCGACCTTCCGAGCCTGCTTGCTCTCTACCATGACCTAAACCCTGCTGATCCGGTCATCGACCGCGAGCGTGCCGAAGAGCGGTTCGAAGCGATCCTCGCGCAACCGGGAATGACTGTCTTCGTCGGCATCGCAGGTCGGGCCGCCGCTTCGTCCGTGACGCTGATCGTCGTCCCCAACCTGACCAGGAATGGTGCATCCTATGCGCTGATCGAAAACGTCGTCACGGCGGCCCGCTACAGGCAGCGGGGCTACGGACGGGTGCTGATCCAGCACGCCATCGAAACCGCATGGAAAGCAGGTTGTTACAAGGTGATGCTGCTAACCGGCTCGAAGGATCCTGCGACGCTGCGCTTCTACGAGAACTGCGGCTTCACGCAGGACAAGACAGGCTATCAGGTCCGGCGCGCCGACAACTACTCCTCCGGCTCCGCCGTCAACATCAGCGGAAAACCGGCCTCCTTGGCATAATCCATCGCCTCCTTGACCTTCGTCTCGGCGATATCCTTCGTGCAGACCACAACAACGCTTGATCCCATCTTGTGCGCCGTCATCATCACACGGTAGCCGGTCTCCTCACTCATTCGGAAGACGACCTTGAGGATCATCACCACGAATTCGCGCGGCGTGTAATCGTCATTGAAAAGGATCACCTTATAGAGCTTCGGCCGGTCCAGCTTCGGCTTCGACTTTGTCTTCGGTTTAAGGGCAATATCGTTGTCACTCATCGGAAACCCACCCGTTGATGACATGGAGAGGCGAGAACGTTCGCCGATGTCTATATTGCGCTGCAAGGGCGGGCGTTCAACCCCTCAGAATGCAAGAGACTTGCGCTAAAAGCTTGACCGCAAGGCGCGTTTTATCCCATAGCCAGCACCAACGAATTCAAGAACAGCAGGTTTTCAGGCCATGGGCTTCAAATGCGGTATCGTCGGTCTGCCGAATGTCGGCAAATCGACACTCTTCAACGCGCTCACCAAAACGGCAGCAGCGCAAGCGGCAAACTATCCCTTCTGCACGATCGAGCCGAACACCGGCGAAGTCGCCGTTCCAGATCCCCGCATGCAGAAGCTGGCGGCAATCGCCGGCTCCAAGGAAATCATCCCGACCCGCATCTCCTTCGTCGACATCGCCGGCTTGGTGCGCGGCGCGTCGAAGGGTGAAGGTCTCGGCAACAAGTTCCTCGCCAACATCCGGGAAGTCGATGCCGTCGTGCATGTGCTGCGCTGCTTCGAGGACGACGACATCACCCACGTCGAGGGCCGCATCAACCCGGTCGGCGATGCCGACACGATCGAGACCGAGCTGATGCTCGCCGACCTCGAAAGCCTTGAGCGCCGCGTCGAGCAGACCCGCAAGCGCGCCACCGGCAAAGACAAGGACTCGATGGCACAGCTGCCGGTCATGGAATCCGTGATCAAGCTGCTGAACGAAGGCAAGCCCGCACGCCTGCTCTTGAAGACGCTGGCGGCCGAGGAGATCGAGATCCTCAAGGGCCTCAACCTCCTGACGTCGCATCCGGTCCTTTATGTCTGCAACGTCGCGGAAGCCGACGCTTCGACCGGCAACGAACACACAAAGGCAGTCGCCGCCATGGCCGAGAAGCAGGGCGCCGAATGCGTCATCATCTCGGCCGCGATCGAGTCCGAAGTGGCCCAGCTTCCCGAAGAAGAAGCAACCGAGTTCCTATCGGCGCTCGGCCTCGAGGAAGCCGGGCTCGACCGGCTGATCCGTGCCGGTTACCATCTGCTCGACCTGATCACCTATTTCACCGTCGGCCCCAAGGAAACCCGCGCCTGGACGATCGTTCGCGGCACCAAGGCGCCACAGGCTGCCGGCGTCATCCACACCGACTTCGAACGCGGCTTCATCCGCGCCTTCACCATCTCCTACGACGACTACATCAACTTCAAGGGTGAAGTCGGCGCCAAGGAAGCAGGCAAGGGCCGTGACGAAGGCAAGGAATATGTCGTCCAGGACGGCGACGTGATCCACTTCCGCTTCAACACCTAAAGCGGAACCGAGGCGACTGCCGCCTATGCCGGCGGCAGTTTCTCCTGGATCGCTACCGGCAGCCGGCGCATCACGAACCGCCGAAGCGGCATCCATCCGGTCCCAATGACGAGCACGATCACGCCAACGGTCAGAAGCGTGATGTAAATATAGGTATCGACGCGCGCGTCCCCCTGGCGGAAGATGCCGTAGACAGCAAAGCCCAGCGATACCAATCCCGATGTCACGAAGGCACGCCGGTCGATGACAAGCCCGATCAGCATGAGCGCGATGACGGTCGCGATGACCACCGGCGTGCGAAACGACACGGTCTGCAACGCGGCAAGCGTACCGCCGCTGAGCCCCGCAAGCGAAATGACGCTATAGAGCAAAGCCGGCGCGGCACCCAAATGAAGCCAGAAGGCAACGTCGGAATTGACTGTACGACGCAGCGGGTCCCGCAGGTCGAATGTCATGGCCAAGGCAAAAAGACCGACCGCACACGCGATCGCGATGATCGACAACACGAGCGGATGATTGACCTCGAACAGAGGATCGCCGGTCAGCCAGCCAAGCGCGCGCAGGACCAACTGCAGAAAGACCACAGCCGCCCCCATGATCGTCAGGGCAAGCGCGAGCGGTACGCGATAAAGCAGATAGAAGAGCCCCAGCACGACTGGAAAGGCAAGGGTGTACTGCAGCGCAACGTTGCCACCTATCGCAACGAAGGAAAGTGAGTCGTCCAGCCACTGCGCGGCCGCACTTGCCGTCCAGACGGCAAGTGCGATCGTTAGCGCAACGGCCGGCAGCGCCAGCCTTTGACGCCGAACAAGGATCTCGGCAAGGACAACGATTGCCGGCAGCACGGCATAGATCGAAGCGATGCCCCAAAGGCCGGCCAAAGCTACGATGATGCCGATGGTTATCAGGACGTCGTGAAAGCCGCGCACGAAGCTCGGCGTTTCGGTATCCGAAAAAGGCGCCAACGGTCTGTGCAATTCGGGCGAAGGCTGATCGACCTTGACGCCGCGCGCAATCAGGAACGGCAGTAGCCGGTCAGCAGCCTGGCGCGCAATGATGCCTTCACGCTCAGCCTCATCGAGGATCAACTTCAGTTCTGGCATGTTCAAAATCTCGTGGGAATCGTTGAGTCGCGTCGAATGCTATTGTAGTCGTTCTGAAACTCCTACGAGGTGAAGAAGAATTTGTCCGATCAGAAACTCGCCTTTGAAGATTTTCAGCCGGGTCGGCGTTTTGCGCTCGGCCCGAGAGCAGTAACGGCAGAGGAGATCATCGAGTTCGCGCGCGAATTCGACCCGCAGCCGATGCATGTCGACGAGGCAGCGGGCCGCGCCAGCATTCTCGGTGGACTGGCGGCATCCGGCTGGCACACGTCTGCGCTGTTCATGCGCATGATGGCGGAGAGCTTTCTCGTCAATTCGTTCTCCCAAGGTGCGCCCGGTGTCGATTTCATGGAATGGCGAAAGCCTGTCCTTGCCGGCGATACGCTCTCCGGCCATTCGACGGTCATCGAGTCGCGCGCGCTGCGCTCGAGACCGGGCATCGGTATGGTGAAATTTTGCCACGAGGTCGAAAACCAGAAGGGCGAACTCGTCTGCCTCTCAGCGAACTCGATCATGTTCGCCCTGCGTGACATGCTGGAGAAGACCGCATGATCATGGCTGAACGCTACGCCAGTGGCGAAAAGACAGAAATCGGCAGCTACCTGTTCACGGCCGAGCGCATCGTACACTTCGCGGAGCGCTTCGACCCGCAGCGGTTCCATTTGGATGCCGAGGCAGCGAAGTCTTCGCTCTTTGGCGGCCTTTGCGCGTCGGGATGGCACACCTGCGCGGCATGGATGAAAACCTTCGTTGCCTACTGGAGCGCGGAATGCGCGCGACTGGCAAGCGAGGGTATCAAGCCGCCCAAGCTTGGCCCCTCTCCCGGTTTCACGAAACTTCAATGGCTCCGGCCGGTCTTCGCCGACGAGGAAGTGACCTATTCCGTCACGCTGCTTTCGAGCCGCCCGCTGGTGTCCCGCCCGGGGCGTCGCTTGAACACCATTTTTTGCGAGGGGGTGCTCGCTGACGGCACGCCGGTGGTCCGGTTCGAAAGCACCGTCATCGAATTTGAATAGTCGCGGGCCTCAGTGGCCCGCGAATTCCACCAGCGTGCGAACGTCCACGCCAAGCTCTTCCAGTTTTCGGCGACCGCCAAGGTCCGGCAGGTCGATGACGAAGCAGGCAGAAACAACCTCCGCCCCCATCTGCCGTAGAAGCTGCGTGGCGGCGACGGCCGTTCCTCCGGTCGCAATCAGGTCGTCGACGAGGATAACCTTCTCGCCCGGCTGAACCGCATCCAGGTGCATTTCCATCTCGTCCACGCCATATTCAAGGCTGTAAGCAACGCGCACCGTATCGCGTGGCAGTTTGCCTTTCTTCCGGATCGGCACAAACCCGGCGGAGAGCTGGTGTGCGACGGCGCCGCCCAGGATGAAGCCCCGCGCTTCGGTTCCGGCAATCTTGTCGATCTTCAGGCCCGCATAGGGTTGGACCAGTTCATCAACGGCGCGGCGGAAGGCACGCGGATTGCCGAGAAGCGTGGTAATGTCGCGAAAAATGATACCGGGCTTGGGGTAATCCGGGATGGAGCGGATGCTGGCTGCTAGCTCCGAAATCGTATCACTCATGGAATGTCCGTATTCTGCAGGGCTTCAATTCGGCTGCACCCTATCAACTGCCAGTGCCGGAACCAACAAAAAAGGCGGCCCGAAGGCCGCCTTTCCCTAAACTCTGGGCAAATCCCTCAGTGTTCCTTGTTTGCGTAGACGGAGCGCTTGGTCAGGTAGATCAGTCCGGAGAAGATGACCAGGAAGACCATGACCATGAAGCCGGTGCGCTTGCGCTCCTCGAGATGCGGCTCGGCGGCCCACATCAGGAAGGAGGAGACGTCCTTGGCGTACTGGTCGACCGTCGCCGGCGAGCCGTCGTCATAGGTCACCTGGCCGTCGGAGAGCGGCTTTGGCATGGCGAGCGCGGCAGCACCGGCGAAGTACGGGTTGTAGTGCGTGCCCTCGGCCACCTGGACGCCGGCCGGCGGCTGCTGGTCGTANCCGGTCAGCAGCGAGTAGATGTAGTCCGGACCGCCTTCCTGATAGCCGCCGACGAACGGGATCATGTCGATCAGGAACTGCGGGAAGCCGCGCTCGATGCCGCGCGCCTTGGCGATCAGCGAGAAGTCCGGCGGCGCCGCACCATTGTTGGCGGCAGCCGCCGCCTCGTGG
>NZ_JDWI01000034.1:0-71390 GCF_012932765.1 Rhizobium sp. 57MFTsu3.2 | reverse complement strand
CTGCAGGATCGGTTGGTCAAAGAACTGCGGCTTTCTGGCATCGACACCATGGAGGCCGGCAATACCTTCTTGCCGGACTTCGTGGAGGACTACAACGCGCGGTTTGCGATCGTCCCTGCCCGGTGTGATGACCTGCATCGGCCGATGAATCTGGCGCCGGATCGATTGCAAGAGATCCTCTGCAAGCGNGAGCAGCGCTANGTCGGNNCGCAGCTGACGTTCTCGTTCGAGCGCAAGCGGATCATGCTGGAGGAGACAGAGGTGACGCGTGGTTTGGTCGGTCGCTATGTCGAGACCTATGCCTATGCGGACGGTCGGCTGGATGTGCGTTGGAAAGGCTATTGCCTGCCCTACTCGGTGTTCGACAAGGATCAGCGGGTGACGCATGCGGCGATTNCCGAGAACAAGCGGCTGGGTGAACTCCTAGCCTATATCAAGGAGCGTCAGGACCAGCAGGAACAGCCGGTCGTGAAGAGCAACAGTGACAAAAATGGCTATAAGCCGAGGGGTCGCAAGCCCGGAAGGCGCACGGATTACATGAACGATCCGGCGGTGATTGCGCGACGTGAGACGGCTCTGTTGCGGCAGCAAGCTGCCGAGTGACGGGTCGATTGGATCGTCTCAAAGCTAAAGCCGAAGGGATGCGTCTCACCCGCCCCCTCCCTTCCCTTGCAACCNGGCCCAGCCGGTCCGGTCGGGGGCTTGCCTCAGTGCAAGTGGACATGGTGAGTGTCGCATTTCTAAATGGCTGAAGACCCGCCCAAGGTGACATTTCTACTTTGCAGACCGGCGGACATTTCAACCTTGCCGCCACAATGGTGTGTAGCCGGGGTGGGTTCTAGAATGAAGTGCGACTTGCTAATGATCCCAATGGGTTATCAATTGCAAGGACGATGCAATGAAGCGCACCTACTCTCAGATTGGATTGGACGAACGCCGTAAGATTGCCCGTTGGAGGTTGGCTGGGCTCAGTATTGACGCCATTGCAGAGAAGCTCGGAAGGCATCGTTCGACGATCTTTCGCGAAGTCCGGCGCAACATATTCGTCGACAAGGAAGTTCCTGATCTCAGCGGCTACTACTGCGTGACCGCGCATCAGATGGCCTGTGATCGCCGGTTAAAGCTGCGCAAGCTCGCGCGCTTCTCGCATGTCCGGCAATCGGTGATCGAGCGGATCGTAGACGGCTGGTCACCGCAGCAGATTGCCGGTCGGATGCGCCTGGAGCACCATCCGATCTCGGTGAGCCACGAGACGATCTACAAATTCGCATACTCGGCCGACGGCCAGGCGATCAAGCTGTGGCGACATCTGCCGGAGCGTCGTGCCAGGCGCAGGCCAAGACATGCCAGACGCAAGCACGGTCAACGCTTTAGCTCGGATCTGAACATTTTGCGTCGTCCCGACACTGTCGCTGACCGCAAACAGTTTGGGCACTGGGAATGTGATCTTATCCAGTTCCGCAAGAAGTTTGGAAAGGCCAACGTCACGTCGCTCGTCGAGCGCGTTAGCCGATTTGCGATCTTCCTGCGTAACAACGACCGTCAGTCACGTCCGGTCATGGACGGCCTCATACAGGGCCCTCAAGGCCCTACCCCATCTAGCCCGTCGCTCGATCACCTTCGACCGTGGCACGGAGTTTACGGATTGGCCGTATCTTCAGGCGAGCATCGGCACCCAAACCTGGTTCTGCGACCCGCAATCGCCGTGGCAGAAAGGCACCGTCGAGAATACCAATGGCCGCGTCCGGAAATGGCTTTCGAGAGAGGTCGATCCATTATCGGTCACAGATGCCGATCTGATCGAGATCTGCAACCGGCTGAACGCAACACCCCGCAAATGCCTTGGCTATCGAACCCCGGCCGAAGTCTTCCGAAAGAAACTGCTCGCGCAGATCAGACATGCCGGCTTGCTTGATGAGCCACAAAAGTCGCGGTTCAGCATGAACTCACAATCTACCGTAAGGAATAGCGCACGAAGGACGCCTACCAACACCCCGCCTGCTGATCTATGCTCTTTCCTTGTGCGTAGACTGCCCTAGAATTCCTAGGACAGCCGGAGCCGTTGCCATGCGCGCCTTTCTCGCAGTTTTCATTCTGTGTGCCGCGTCCTTCGTTTTGTTTGCGACCGCTCAAGCCGAAGATCCGATCGACGCGACGCGAGCGATGATCGAGGCGCAGATCAAGGCGTTCCTGAACGACGACGCCGACACGGCCTATTCCTTCGCCGCACCCGGGATCAAGGCGATCTACCCCGACAAGAACGTCTTCTTCGCCATGGTCAAGAAAAGCTACGAGCCGGTTTACCACCCTGGCAATTATGCCTTTGGGCGCAGCCGCTCGATCGACAATGGCGCGATGATCTATCACGAGGTGCTGATATCAGGCCGTGACGGCAAGGATTGGACTGCCGTCTACCAGCTGGCGCGTCAGCCTGACGGAAACTACAAGATCAACGGTGTGCAGATCGTGCCAAATACCGAAAGCAAAGGCATCTAAAGAAATGCCGCGGAAAGCCTCTCGCGATTTTTCGTTTGGAATTCAGATCAGGCTGGCTGGTTCCAAGGCATCAGGTTGAGCAGCTTCGCCATCCCGCACCAGCCGGATATGCCAGCAAAGGCAAGCGCCGCGCCAAACAGGCCGGCAACGACGAAGCCAGCTGGGCTGATGAAGAAGCCGGCAAGCACCGACAGCAGCACGAGGAAGCCGACGACGATCTGGACCTGACGGAAGATCGTTAGGCGCGGGGCGGCTGTGCCGACCACCGGCAGGCCTTCCGCTTTCCAAGCAGTGATGCCGCCCTCAAGATTGAAGACCGGATACTCGCTTCCCTCCTGGGCTACCAGCCGCTCGCAGGCTTGCTGGCCGCGACCGCCCTTCAGGCACTGGAATACGACTTTGCGTCCGGCCGGGACGGAAAGGACTCGCGTGAGGTTTCCGACCTCGGACAGAGGCAGGGAAAGGGCCGAAGCGATATGCTCGCTGCGGAACTCCTCCGGCTCGCGGACGTCGATAAGGACCGCCTCGCCCGCACCTATCCACTCTTTCGCCTGGCGCGGTGTCACCACCTTCATCGACTGCGTCATTGCTCAAACCTTCCTGCAGAAGCGGTTGTAGAGAATTTCCATGATCTCCAGAGCCGCCGGATCGTTTATAAAATAATAGAGCGTACGGTGGTCCCGCCGGAAATCGACGAGGCCTTCCTTCTTCAATTTCGCCAGATGCTGCGACATTGAGGTCTGGCCGATGCCTGTCTCCTCGACCAGCGTACCAACGCTCTTCTCGCCGGCGGCAAGAAGACAGAGGATCAGCAGCCTGTGCGGGCTTGCAAGTCCACTCAGGAACTCCGCAGCCCCTTCCGCCTTGCCGCTCATCTCCAGCGTGAAGTCCGTCATCGGCGCCTCTTTACATTTCGTATTTTACTGATATCACATTTTTACGAAATGAAAAGCAAGAAATACGGAAACAGAATGATGAGCAAGGATTACAAGCAGATCACCCGTGATATCGCCGCCTATACCGGAGAACTGAGAAAGCTGGCGCCGGAGGCCATGCAAGGCTTCTACGCACTAGCGAAAGGCGCAAGCGCCGATGGCGCCCTCGACAAGAAGACGAAGGAACTGATCGCGTTGGCGATCGGCGTCACTCAGCGCTGCGACGGCTGCATCGGCTTTCACGCCAAGGCATTGAAAGAACTCGGCGCCACTCGTGAAGAGGTCGCCGAGGTCATGGCGATGAGTGTTTATATGGGCGGTGGCCCAGCGTTGATGTATGCCGCAGACGCGCTGCGCGCCTATGACCAGTTTGCCGAAGCTTAAGGCGGCTCAGACTGGATCGAGATCGCCCCTCGCCCATTCCTCCATGGTCTCGGCCATGAAATCGGCGAAACGGCCTTCGGCGATTGACTTGCGGATGCCCTGCATCAGCTCCTGGTAATAGGCGAGATTGTGCCAGGAGAGCAGCATGCCGCCGAGGGCCTCATTGGCACGCACGAGGTGGTGCAGGTAGGCACGGGAGTAGTCGCGCGATGCCGGGCAGTTCGATTGTTCGTCGAGCGGCCGCATATCCTCTGCGTGACGGGCATTGCGGATGTTGACCTTGCCGCGACGTGTAAAGGCAAGCCCGTGACGGCCAGAGCGGGTCGGCATCACGCAGTCGAACATGTCGATGCCGCGAGCGACGGACTTCAGGATATCGTCAGGCGTACCGACGCCCATGAGATAGCGCGGCTTCTCCGTTGGCAATACCGGAAGGGTCTCCTCGAGCATCTTCAGCATGACCTCCTGCGGCTCGCCAACGGCGAGACCGCCGACCGCGTAGCCCTTGAGATCGAGATCGGTCAGTGCCGCGGCCGACCGGACGCGCAGCGCGGGTACATCCCCGCCCTGCACGATGCCGAACATGGCTTTACCCGGCTGGTTGCCGAAGGCGACCTTGCAACGCTCCGCCCAGCGCAGCGACAGCTCCATGGCGCGCTCGATTTCCCGCGGTTCCGCCGGCAGCGCCACGCACTCGTCAAGCTGCATCTGGATGTCGGAATCGAGCAGTCCCTGGATCTCGATCGAGCGCTCCGGCGACATGTGATGCAGGCTGCCGTCGACATGCGACTTGAAGGTTACGCCCTGCTCATCGAGCTTGCGGAGACCCGAGAGCGACATCACCTGGAACCCGCCGGAATCGGTCAGGATCGGATGCTCCCAGCGGATCAGCTTGTGCAGACCACCGAGCCGGGCCACGCGTTCCGCTGTAGGGCGCAGCATGAGATGATAGGTGTTGCCGAGGATGATGTCGGCGCCCGTGTCGCGAACCTGGTCGAGATACACGGCCTTAACGGTACCGACGGTGCCGACGGGCATGAAGGCCGGCGTGCGGATCGTGCCCCGCGGCATCGAGACTTCGCCCAGGCGAGCACCGGCGTCAGTCTTCTTGAGGGTGAACTGAAAGTTCTCGGTCATTTAGTCTTTCCGGAAAAGAAGGCTGGAATCGCCATAGGAATAGAAGCGGTAGCCCGTCGAAATCGCGTGCTGATAGGCTGCATGCATGGTCTCGAAGCCGGCAAAGGCCGAAACGAGCATGAACAGGGTCGATCGGGGCAAATGGAAGTTCGTCATCAGCATGTCAACCGCCTTGAAGCGGTAGCCTGGCGTGATGAAGATACCCGTGGCGCCGGCCCAGGCCCGGATCTCGCCATTGTCCTCCGCAGCACTTTCGATCAGCCGTAGCGAAGTCGTGCCCACACAGATGATGCGCCCGCCCCTCGCCTTCACGGCATTGAGGCTCGCAGCCGTTTCGGCGCTGACATAGCCGCTTTCGAGATGCATCTTGTGGTCGTCGGTATCGTCCGCTTTGACTGGCAAGAAGGTGCCGGCGCCGACATGTAGCGTCACGAAATGGCGCTCGACCCCAGCCTTGTCGATCGCGTCGAAAAGCGCGGGCGTGAAGTGAAGTCCGGCCGTGGGAGCGGCGACGGCGCCTTCCTCGCGCGCATAGATGGTCTGGTAGTCGGCGCGGTCGCGTTCATCCTCGGCGCGTTTGGCGGCGATGTAGGGTGGCAGCGGAATATGTCCGACGGAATGGATGGCCTCGTCGAGCATCGGCCCAGACAGGTCGAAGGCAAGGGTGACTTCGCCGCCCTCGCCTTTTTCCTCGACCGTGCATTCGAGCTTGCCGAGCAGGCAGCTGGTGCCGTCATGGCCAAATGAGATGCGATCACCGATCTTGATGCGCTTACCGGGCTTGGCAAAAGCCTTCCAGCGGCTGGTGCCGGTGCGCATATGCAGCGTTGCCGAAACCTGCTGACCGCCGGCGCCCTCACGATAACGGATGCCCTCGAGCTGCGCCGGGATCACCTTGGTGTCGTTGAAGACGAGCGAGTCCCCTGCCCTTAGAAAGCTGAGCAAATCGCTAACCCGATGGTCCGACAGCTGCACTTCGCCCGCCGGGTCGACGACGAGCAGGCGCGCGCTATCGCGCGGCTCGGCGGGCCGCAGGGCGATCCGTTCATCCGGCAGGTCGAAATCAAAGAGGTCTACGCGCATCACTCAAATCCAGGCAAAGCGAAACCCGCCCCACGCTTTCGCGCAAGGGCGGGTTTCAGCAAAAATCACAATCAGACGTCAGCGGCAACCCGCATCGAGACGATCGAGTCCGGATCGACGACCGGCTCGCCCTTCTTGATCTTGTCGACGTTGTCCATGCCTTCGATGACCTGACCCCAGACGGAGTACTGCTTGTTCAGCCAAGGAGCATCGGTGAAGCAAATGAAGAACTGCGAATTGGCAGAGTTCGGGTTCTGGGAGCGGGCCATTGAGCACGTGCCTCTGACGTGGCTGACCGCCGAGAACTCAGCCTTGAGGTCGGGCTTCTCGGAACCGCCCATGCCCGCGCGGCTCGGGTTGAAGCTATCGCCGCCCTTCTTGCCGAACTTCACGTCGCCGGTCTGCGCCATGAAATCGTTGATGACGCGATGGAAGACAACGTTGTCATAGGCCTTCTCGCGAGCGAGTTCCTTGATGCGGGCGACATGTTCCGGCGCTACTTCCGGCAGCAACTGGATGACAACCTTACCCTTAGTGGTTTCCAGGATGATGGTGTTTTCGGGATCCTTGATCTCGGCCATTTTTCTTCTCCTACTTGTCTTGAAACTTACTTGCTGCCGACAGTGACCTTGATCATCCGGTCGGGATTGCTGACTTCGCCGTTCTGGCCCTCGCCGCGCTTGATCTTGTCGACATTCTCCATGCCGGAGACGACCTTGCCAACAACCGTGTACTGGCCGTTGAGGAAGGAGCCATCAGCAAACATGATAAAGAACTGGGAGTTCGCCGAGTTCGGGTCCTGTGAGCGGGCCATACCGACCGTACCCCGCACGAAAGGCGTCTTCGAGAATTCGGCCGGCAGGTCAGGCAGGTCGGAGCCACCGGTACCGGCACGGCTCGCATCGAAGCCCTTTTCCATGTTGCCAAACTTCACGTCGCCAGTCTGGGCCATGAAGCCTTCGATGACGCGATGGAAGGCGACGTTGTCATACGCGCCCTTCTTGGCGAGCGCTTCGATCTGCGCGACGTGCTTCGGCGCGACGTCCGGCATAAGCTGGATCACGACCGGACCGTCTTTCAGCTGGATCGTCAGCGTGTTGCCGGACTGCGCGAATGCGGCGCCCGCGAACGAGGCAAGGGAAAGCACGGCTGCAAATGCGAAAGAGAAAAGTTTCATAATGGCTCCGTTGCGGCGAAAAGGTCGCCTAGGATTTGCGCTTGGATTGAAGAGCTTTCAAGACCGCAGCCGGCACAAAGGCGCTGACGTCGCCTCCCATGGCAGCGATTTGCCGGACCAATGTGGCGGTTATGGGCCGCGAGGCCGTTCCGGCTGGCAGAAAGATCGTTTGAATGTCGGGCGCCATCTGGCGGTTCATCCCGGCCATCTGCATTTCATAGTCGAGATCGGTGCCGTCCCTGAGGCCGCGGATCAGTAGGGTCGCGCTATGGGATCGCGCCGCGTCGACGACGAGATTGTCGAATGCAACGACTGAGATGTCGCCGGTCTTTTCAGGCATTGCTTCCGCGAGCGACTGGCGAATGAGATTCGCCCTCTCATCGAAGGAAAAGAGCGGTGCCTTGCCGGGATGAACGCCGATCGCGACGATAACCTTGGACGCAACGCTCAGCGCCTGGACAAGAACATCCAGATGTCCGTTGGTGATCGGGTCGAACGACCCCGGATAAAAAGCTGTCGTCATTGGCCTAGCCATTTGTTTCGACGCCCTTTTGTCATGGATGACGGTTGCCCGCAAGTCATTTGCCCATCGCTGAACGGCGGATGAATGCAGCATTCAAGGCGGCTTCAGACCGGCTCGCTATAGTTGAGACCGTCAACACCCGATGTCATTCCGGCATCGGTCAGCCCCGGAAAACGCCCATGCTGATCATCCTTGTTGTATTCGCTGTCATCGTCTCGCTGCTTGCCGAATTTTTCTACGGCTACGTGCGGGAAATGCAGGATGCAAGTTGGGTGCGGCCAAGCGTACGGGAACATTATGCAATCGTGCGTAAGACAGGAAATGTGGCGTTTAAACCGATTAAGGATTCTGAATGCCAGATGAACGGCGCATTCAAGGTCGCTTCAGAACGGCCTTGCTAAACGACCCGTCAATATCCCTGGAACCATTTTCGCACGCATGCGTTCACTCAACCAGCGTAACGCGATACGCGCCGCACAAGGAAGAAGATATGCCCAATAAAATTACCATGATTAATGCTGTCTGGATGGTAATGATGACTGGTATGCTTGCAGCGACTGTCGCGCTTTACGATCACAAAGTGGATGCGTCCAAGGTATATGGCCCTTATGCGTCGGCTCGTGCGGCGGTAATGAGCCAGTACTAAGGGACGTGAACGCAAAGCCCAGGAGGATTGCTCATGTTCACGATACTAGCTGTGCTCACCGCCCTTATCAGCATAATGTTTATCGTGTCCGTGGCTTCCACCATCTCTGCCCTTCGCCATGAAAGCGAAGAACTGAAGAAGACCGATGGAAAACACAGCTGGTTCTAGCCGCTGTCGACATCTGGGATTGCATGTTTTCAATCGAAATAGGCCGGATGAACGAGGTTTGTCCGGCCTATTTCGTGCCTAGAGATGGCGTTCTCTCGCGCATAGCTTAACGTCGCTTCTAGCAGAGCCTTGGCATAGCCGCCGCCCATTTCACTTCGACGCACATAGACCATTGATGAGCGTTGGCCGATGCACCATCTTACTGGCACGCTGGCGGCTCAGCCCCATCATCCCGACGGGCTCACCCTGCTTAAGGGCCACGAGAACAGGCCCGTCGACCAATCGCCTACGCCATTCATCGTCTGAGAGCGCTTCCCAGTCGCCGACGGTGCTGGCAAGGCTGCGGGCTCGGTCCGAATAACTTTGAAGATGGCAACATCGTCAATACCGAGAATCCGGATCACTCTGCCCTCCATTTCGGCTGCAGCACCGCCAGCCGGTTCCCGCAGTCAAGGTGCCCAAAAAGAAAACCGGGCAGTCGCCCGGTTTTCAAGATCAAACGCTTAGAACATCACGCTTCCGTTTCAGGCTCACCTTCCGGAACCGAGGCAATGTCGTCGCCATTCTCGGCAACGTCTTCAGTCTCCTCCTCTGGCTCGCTAATGCGCTCGACGGATACGACCTTTTCATCCTTGGCAGTCGAGAAGATGGTGACGCCCTTCGTTGCTCGGCTCGCGATACGGATGCCGCCCACCGGAACGCGGATGAGCTGGCCGCCATCGGATACAAGCATGATCTGGTCGCCTTCGTTGACCGGGAAAGCGGCCACGAGTTCGCCGATCTCCCCCGTCTTCGACGTATCGGTGGCGCGAATGCCCTTGCCGCCACGGCCGGAAATGCGGAAGTCGTAGGAGGAGGATCGCTTGCCGAAGCCCTTCTCGGAAACCGTCAGGACGTACTGCTCGCGCGCCTTCAGTTCCTCATAGCGCTCGTCGCTCAGTTGACCTTCCTCGGTCACTTCCTCGCCAACCAGCGAGATTTCCTCGGCGTCACCCGTCGCGAGGCGGCGTTCGCTCGCGGCCCGCTTCAGGTAGGCTGCGCGTTCCCAAGGTTCGGCATCGACATGTCCAACAATCGTCATCGAGATGATGCGGTCGGCGTCACCGAGGTTGATGCCGCGAACGCCGATGGAGTTGCGGCCAGCAAAGACGCGGACGTCATCGACGGGGAAGCGAATGCACTGACCGAGCGCCGTGGTCAGAAGCACATCGTCATGCTCGGTGCAGGTCTCGACGGAGAGGATTTCGTCGCCTTCTTCCTCGAGCTTCATCGCGATCTTGCCGTTGCGGTTGACCTGAACGAAGTCGGAAAGCTTGTTGCGGCGAACTGTCCCGCGCGTCGTCGAGAACATGACGTCGAGCTTATCCCAGCTGTCCTCATCCTCCGGCAACGGCAGGATCGTGGTGATGCGTTCGCCGGGCTCCAGTGGCAGCATGTTGATGAGCGCCTTGCCGCGCGCAGTCGGCGTGCCGATCGGCAGGCGATAGACCTTTTCCTTGTAAACGATACCGCGCGAGGAGAAGAACAGAACCGGCGTATGCGTGTTGAGAACGAATAGCTGGCTAACAAAATCCTCGTCGCGCGTCGTCATGCCGGAGCGGCCCTTGCCGCCACGGCGCTGGGCGCGATAGGTCGTCAGCGGCACGCGCTTGATGTAGCCGAGATGGGAGACTGTCACGACCATGTCTTCGCGGGCGATGAGATCCTCATCATCCATTTCAAGGCCGCCGTCCATGATCTCGGTGCGGCGCGGCGTGCCGAATTCGTCGCGAACGGCTGCAAGCTCTTCTTTGACGATCGTCTGGATGCGAACCCGCGACGACAGGATTTCAAGGTAATCCTTAATCTCTTCGCCTATCTTGTTGAGTTCGTCACCGATTTCGTCACGGCCGAGTGCGGTCAGACGGGCCAGACGCAGTTCGAGGATGGCGCGCGCCTGCTCTTCCGAGAGGTTGTATGTCAGGTCCTCATTGATGCGGTGACGCGGATCGTCGATCAGGCGGATCAGGCTTTCGACATCGGCGGCCGGCCAGCGGCGCGTCATCAACTGCTCGCGTGCGGTCTGCGGATCCGGCGCCTGCCGGATCGTGCGGATGATCTCGTCAATATTGGCGACAGCGATCGCCAGGCCGACCAAGACGTGAGCGCGCTCGCGGGCCTTGCGGAGAAGAAATTTCGTTCTCCGGCTAACGACTTCCTCACGGAAGGAAACGAAGGCGCGCAGCATATCGAGTAGCGTCAGCTGTTCCGGCTTGCCGCCGTTCAGCGCCACCATGTTGCAGCCAAAGGAGGTTTGCAGCGGCGTGTAGCGGTAGAGCTGGTTCAGGATGACATCGGCATTCGCATCGCGCTTCAACTCGACGACGACGCGATAGCCCTGACGGTCGGATTCATCGCGTAGGTCGGAGATCCCTTCGATACGCTTGTCGCGCACCAGTTCGGCCATCTTCTCGATCATCGTCGACTTGTTCACCTGATACGGGATCTCGGTGATGATGATCTGTTCGCGATCGCCACGCATCGGCTCGATGGTGGCAACGCCGCGCATGATCACCGAGCCGCGACCGGTCTCGTAGGCCGAGCGAATGCCGGCGCGACCAAGGATCTTGGCGCCGGTCGGGAAGTCCGGACCCGGAATAATCTGCATGATGTCAGGCAGTTCGATCGCCGGGTTGTCGATCAGCGCAATGCAGCCGTCGATGACTTCGGACAGATTGTGCGGCGGAATATTCGTCGCCATACCCACGGCGATGCCGCCTGCCCCGTTCACTAGGAGGTTCGGGAACTTTGCGGGAACAACGACGGGCTCGGACAGCGTGCCGTCATAGTTATCGCGGAAGTCGACCGTTTCCTTGTCGAGATCGTCGAGCAGCGAATGCGCGGCCTTTTGCAGGCGGCACTCTGTGTAGCGTTCGGCCGCCGGCGGATCGCCGTCGACGGAGCCGAAGTTGCCCTGGCCGTCGATCAGCGGAAGGCGGAGCGACCAGTCCTGCGCCATACGCGCTAGCGCGTCGTAGATCGCTGCGTTGCCGTGCGGATGGTATTTACCCATCACATCCCCGGTAACGCGGGCGCATTTGACGTATTTCTTGTTCCAGTCGATGCCGAGTTCGGACATGCCGTAAAGGATGCGCCGGTGCACGGGCTTCAGGCCGTCGCGGACATCAGGCAGGGCGCGGCTGACGATAACGCTCATGGCGTAATCGAGATACGACCGCTGCATTTCCTCCATGATGGAGATGGGCTCGATGCCTGGCGGGAGCTTCCCGCCGCCGGGGGGTGTTTGCTCAGTCAAAACAGATCACGATCTCTTCTAGAATCACTTGAAGATTTATAGCGGAAAGCCTGTTCCTACGCTAATTTTGGCACGGGTTTTGAACAGACTTTTGCGGTCTTATGAGGGCAATGGGAGCCTCTGGGACGGTTATTTGCACCGCCCTAATAACACCATTTGCCAAAATGGTCTCTCCGCATCACAATCGCGCAAAAACCAAGTGTTTATATGGGCTCACGGAGAGACAATGGCAAGCGTCGACCAACTGATCAACGCCTTCACGACGCTGCTTGTCACGATCGACCCGCCTGGTCTTGCTCCACTCTTTCTCGGGCTCACGACCGGCATGAGCCGCAGCCAGCGAAAACAGGTGGCACTGCGCGGCTCGATCATCGCCTTTGTCATTCTTGCCGCTTTCGCCCTGTTCGGGGCCAGCGTGCTCGGGGTGCTCGGAATCTCGATCGGCGCCTTCCGCATTGCCGGTGGTCTTCTGTTGTTCTGGATCGCCTTTGAAATGGTATTCGAGAAGCGGCAGGACCGTAAGGAGAAGACGAGCACAGCCGCAATCACCGTCGATCATATCCATAATATCTCGGTCTTTCCGTTGGCGATCCCTCTGATCGCCGGTCCCGGTGCCATTTCGGCGACGATCCTAATTGCCGGATCGATGCAGGCTTCGCTCGAGCGGGCGCAATTGATCATTGTCATCGCATTGAGCCTGCTGCTGCTGTTTCTCTCGCTGCTCATCGCCGAAAGACTTGATCGCTTCCTCGGCGTAACGGGGCGCGCAATTCTGACACGCCTTCTCGGTGTCATCCTGGCGGCGCTTGCCACGCAGTTCGTCGTCGACGGTTTGAGATCTACCCTCATCACGACGCCAGCCGGCTAGGTCAAAAAGCCGGTTACCTGCACGGCTTCCATCGCGGCAAGCTCGGGGGACGTCCAATCCCGGAGATTGAAAAGCAGACGGCGCACCTTGCGGCGCGCCGTCCAACTTATGCCACGAATACTCTGCGATCAGAACGGGATATCGTCGTCGAGATCGCGCGAGAAGTTTCCACCGCCGCCGCCACCGCTGCTGCGGCCAGATGATTGCGACGGCGCGCCGTAATCGTCGCCGTAGCCACCGCCGCCACCGAAATCGTTGCCGCCGGCATTACTGCCGCGACCACCGCCGAAGCCGGAGCTTGCGCCGCCACCCTCGCCGCGACCGTCCAGCATCGTCAGCGTCGAGCCGAAGCCCTGCAGAACGACTTCCGTCGAATAGCGGTCCTGGCCGTTCTGGTCTTGCCACTTACGCGTCTGCAGCGCGCCTTCGATGTAGAGCTTGGCGCCCTTCTTCACATACTGCTCGACGACCTTGCAGAGGCCTTCGTTGAAGACTACGACCGTATGCCATTCCGTCTTTTCGCGGCGTTCGCCGGAGGTGCGATCACGCCAGGTCTCGGACGTCGCGATGCGAAGGTTGGCGATCGGCCGGCCATCCTGGGTCCGCCGGATTTCGGGGTCAGCGCCCACGTTCCCGATCAGAATTACCTTGTTTACGCTGCCAGCCATACTTTCACCTTACCTGCCGCCCTGCCCGGCGGCGCTTGAAACAATCGGTGCACCTTAAACCATAGAGCGCCGGCGATGGGTGTCCATCGCCGGTTCATCCACAAGGAATTTTGTTCTTTATTTGTTCTAGTTTATCCCTATGATCCTGTCAACCGAATCGAAAACCTTGCAGCAGACGGACATTCAGCCTCGACTCGCCAGCCGGCATCACTAAATAAGGGGCTTGTTCCAGCACAGAAGCAGAAGACGATGAGCGAACTGAAGACGATTTCCATCCGCGGCGCGCGCGAGCACAATTTGAAGGGCATCGATCTCGATCTGCCGCGAAACAAACTCATCGTCATGACCGGCCTTTCGGGATCCGGCAAGTCGTCGCTTGCGTTTGACACGATCTATGCCGAAGGACAGCGACGCTATGTCGAAAGCCTTTCGGCCTATGCGCGCCAGTTCCTTGAAATGATGCAGAAGCCTGACGTCGATCAGATCGACGGCCTGTCGCCAGCGATTTCGATCGAGCAAAAGACGACCTCGCGCAACCCACGCTCGACGGTCGGTACGGTGACCGAGATCTATGACTACATGCGCCTGCTCTTTGCCCGCGTCGGCGTACCCTATTCGCCCGCGACCGGGCTGCCGATCGAGAGCCAGACGGTCAGCCAGATGGTCGATCGCGTGCTGGAATTCGGAGAAGGCACGCGTCTCTATATTCTCGCCCCGCTCGTGCGCGGGCGTAAGGGGGAGTACAAGAAGGAACTGGCAGACCTGATGAAAAAGGGTTTCCAGCGCGTCAAGGTCGACGGCCAATTCTACGAGATCGCCGACGTGCCAGCCCTGGACAAGAAGTACAAGCACGATATCGACGTCGTGGTCGACCGTATTGTGGTGCGGCCGGATATGGCGTCGCGCCTTGCCGACAGCTTCGAGACTTCGCTCAAGCTCGCCGATGGCCTCGCCGTTGCGGAATTCGCCGACAAGCCGCTGCCGCCGGAAGAAACTGCCGCCGGCGGCTCCGCCAACAAGTCGCTTAACGAAACGCATGAACGCGTTCTCTTCTCCGAGAAGTTCGCCTGCCCGGTATCGGGCTTCACCATTCCCGAGATCGAGCCGCGGCTTTTTTCCTTCAACAATCCAGCCGGCGCCTGCCCGACCTGCGACGGTCTCGGAGCGCAGCAGAAGATCGACGCCAACCTGATCGTGCCGGAGCCCGAGCGCACGCTGCGCGATGGCGCCATTGCGCCGTGGGCGAAGTCGACCTCTCCCTATTACAATCAGACGCTCGAAGCTCTCGGTAAGCACTATGGCTTCAAGCTCGGCGCCCGTTGGAACGATCTTTCGGACCAGGCGAAGGATGTCATCTTGAATGGTACCGACGAAAAGATCGAGTTCCACTATGCCGATGGCGCGCGGTCCTATACCACGCACAAGAATTTCGAGGGCATCATCACCAATCTCGAGCGTCGCTGGAAGGAGACGGATTCCGCCTGGGCGCGAGAGGAAATTGAGCGCTATATGTCGGCAGCCCCCTGCCCGTCTTGTGGCGGTTTCCGCCTGAAGCCGGAGGCGCTTGCCGTCAAGATCAATACGCTGCATATCGGCCAGGTGACCGACATGTCGATCCGCGTCGCCCGAGACTGGTTCGAGGTCCTGCCGCAGTCGCTGAGCGCCAAGCAGAACGAGATTGCCGTTCGCATTCTCAAGGAGATCCGCGACCGCCTGCGCTTCCTCAATGACGTAGGCCTGGATTATCTCAGCCTGTCGCGAAACTCCGGCACCTTGTCGGGCGGCGAGAGCCAGCGCATCCGGTTGGCGTCGCAGATCGGTTCCGGCTTGACCGGCGTATTGTATGTCCTCGACGAGCCATCGATCGGTTTGCATCAGCGCGACAACGCCCGGCTGCTTGATACGCTGAAGCACCTTCGCGATATCGGCAACACCGTGATCGTGGTCGAGCATGACGAGGACGCGATCTTGACCGCCGACGATGTCGTCGACATCGGTCCCGCCGCCGGCATCCATGGTGGCCAGGTGATTGCCCATGGCACGCCACAGGAGATCATGGCGAACCCTAAGTCGCTGACCGGCAAATATCTGTCCGGTGAACTCGGCGTTCCGGTTCCCGACGAGCGCCGTAAGCCCAAGAAGGGCAAGGAAATCAAGGTCGTCGGCGCCCGCGGCAACAATCTGAAGAATGTCACCGCCTCCATCCCGCTCGGCGTCTTTACGGCGGTCACTGGCGTATCAGGGGGCGGTAAGTCCACGTTCCTGATCGAGACGCTGTATAAATCGGCTGCCCGGCGCATCATGGGCGCCCGCGAAATCCCGGCTGATCACGATCGCATCGACGGCTTCGAACACATCGACAAGGTCATCGATATCGACCAGTCGCCGATCGGCCGCACGCCGCGTTCCAACCCAGCGACCTACACGGGCGCGTTTACCCCGATCCGTGATTGGTTTGCCGGTCTGCCGGAAGCGAAGGCGCGCGGCTACCAACCGGGACGCTTCTCGTTCAACGTCAAGGGCGGACGCTGCGAAGCCTGCCAAGGCGACGGCGTCATCAAGATCGAGATGCACTTCCTGCCTGATGTGTACGTCACCTGCGACGTCTGCCATGGCAAGCGCTACAACAGGGAGACGCTCGACGTTACGTTCAAGCACAAGTCGATTGCCGACGTGCTCGACATGACCGTCGAGGAAGGCGTCGATTTCTTCGCTGCCGTCCCGGCTGTGCGCGACAAGTTGCAGGCCCTGAAGGATGTCGGCCTCGGCTACATCAAGGTCGGACAGCAGGCGAATACGCTGTCCGGTGGTGAGGCGCAGCGCGTCAAGCTGGCAAAGGAACTGTCGAAGCGATCGACGGGCCGCACCCTCTACATCCTCGACGAGCCTACGACCGGCCTGCATTTCCACGACGTCGCCAAGCTCCTGGAGATGCTGCAGGAGCTGGTCAACCAGGGGAATTCGGTCGTCGTCATCGAGCACAATCTCGAAGTCATCAAGACGGCGGACTGGATGCTCGATTTCGGTCCGGAAGGTGGCGATGGCGGTGGGGAGATCGTCGCCGTCGGCACGCCGGAAGCGATCGTCAAGGAGAAGCGGTCCTATACCGGGCAGTTCCTGAAGGAGCTGCTTGAGCGGCGTCCCACACGAAAAACTGTTGTGGCAGCCGAGTGATGCTGAGAGCGGCGTCGCTCGATGACCTGCAGGCGGTCGAGGCGCTGACCGCCGAAGCCTATGCTCCATACACGCGTCTCCTTGGCCGCCCGCCGATTCCCGTTACCGAAGACTACACACCGCGCATCGGTCGCGGTGAGGTCTGGTTGCGGGAGGTGCAAGGAGAGCTTGCCGGCCTGGCCGTCGTTGAACGGCACCCAGACCATGTGATGCTCTTCAGCATTGCTGTCTCCCCGAAATTTCAGGGCGCCCAGTACGGCCTTGCCATTCTGAGATGGGTGGAAGAGACGACGCGGGAATGGGGGCTTCCGGAAGTTCGTCTCTACACGAATGCTCGCATGGAACGGAATATTGCGCTCTACCGGGCGTTTGGCTTTCAGGAAACGGGTCGCCGCGAGAATCCGCATAGGCCAGGATGGGTGATTGTCGATATGGCAAAGCAAGTCGGCGGACTGAGATAATCAGAGGAGGAAGGAATGACGAAATCCGGCAACATTCGCGTCGGCATCGGCGGCTGGACCTTCGAGGCATGGCGGGACCACTTCTACCCCGGGGATCTGAAGCAGAAGGACGAACTGAACTATGCAAGCCGCAAGCTGAAGGTCATTGAGATCAACGGCACCTATTACAGTTCGCAGAAGCCGGAAACCTTCGCCAAATGGGCGGCGGATGTGCCTGATGGCTTCATCTTTTCGCTCAAGGCCAGCCGTTTTGTCACCAATCGTCGTGTGCTCGCGGAGGCTGGCGAGTCGATGGAGCGCTTTCTCACTCAGGGCCTGACGGAGCTCGGCCCGCACCTGGGCCCAATCCTCTGGCAGTTCGCCCCGACGAAGAAGTTCGATCCGGATGATTTCGAAGCCTTCCTCAAGCTGCTGCCGAACAAGCAGGATGGCTTGCCTCTGAAGCACGTCGTCGAGGTACGCCATGACTCGTTCAAGGTGCCGGAATTCGTGGCGTTGCTTTCGAAATACGGCGTTGCGCCTGTCTGCGCGGAACACTTCGATTACCCGATGATCGCGGATGTAACTGCCGACTTCGTCTATGCGCGCCTTCAGAAAGGTTCGGACGATATCAGGACCTGCTACTCGCCGGGCGACTTGAAAAACTGGGCTACGCGCCTCGAAACCTGGGCGGATGGCAAGGTACCCGGCGATCTGCCTCTCATCGATGGCGATCGCAAGGTTGCAACCGAACCGCGGGATGTCTTTGCCTTCATGATCCATGAAGGCAAGGTCAATGCGCCCTTTGGGGCGATGGCGCTACAGGAAGCGGTGTTGCGATAGGCTTGTCGTCAGAGCGGACGAACCTCAGTCGCCAGCTCTTCCGCGGTCAGTCCTTTGCCAGCGCGCATGCCGGCCTCTCCATGCATGTAGACGCCGGCCGCGGCCGCCTCGAACGCAGGAACGCCCTGGGCCATCAGCGCTCCAATGACGCCTGCGAGAACATCGCCGGAGCCGGCGGTTGCGAGCCAAACCGGTGCGTTGGTGTTGATGCAGGCTCTCCCGTCAGGCGAGGCGATGACGGTATCGGCGCCCTTGTAGACGATGGCGGCATTCGCCCGTGCCGCGGCAGCCTGCGCTTTTTCGACCTTTCCCATGGCTGTGTCAGCGGCGATATCGGGAAACAGCCGGCCGAACTCCCCCTCATGTGGCGTTAGCACCAGCCGCGGCTCGCCGGAGAACTGTGAAAATAGTTCATCCGGGGCATCCTTAAACGACGAAAGCCCGTCTGCGTCGAGCACGAGATGGCGGTCGGAAAGTGCGGCGACGAAGCGCCGCGCCTTGTCACCGACTCCGAAGCCTGGGCCGAGAACGAACGTCTGCAGCCGCTCGTCGTGCAGCCAGTTGCCGAGTGCGGCTTCCTCTTCGATCGGATGCAGCATGATCGCCGTAAGGTGCGCCGCATTCTCTGCGACTGCATCTCCCGGCGCGGCGATTGTCACGAGTCCTGCCCCGGCCTTCAGCCCCGCCATCGCCGACATTCGGGCGGCGCCGGTCTTGCCTGCTTCGCCAGAGAAGACGACGAGGTGACCGCGTTTGTATTTATGTGTTTCCAGTCCGCTTGAAGGCAGCACCTGGCGCCAACATTCCGGCTGGTTCTCGGCGATTTGCAGTTTTTTCTCGGCGCGAACGATACGGGCGGGTATGCCAATGTCGAAGACTTCCAGTTCGCCGCAGAGTTCGCGCCCGGGCATCAGGAGATGGCCGGGTTTCCGCGTCATGAAAGTAACGGTCCGAACGGCCGTAAAGGCCGCCCCTCGGACGGTTCCCGTACGACCGTCCACGCCCGATGGCAGGTCGACGGCAATTACAGGCACCTGCGCCTGCTTCACTCGCTCAATCACGTCAGCGACGCTCTTCGGAACATCGCGGGCAAGGCCAGCACCGAACAAGGCATCGATGATTACGTCGCCATTCCGTGGCTGATACGTCTCAAGCGGCTGTACTGCGTTCGGAAAATTGTCCCTGGCCCGGGCGGCATCGCCCTTGAGCTTCTCCGGTTCGCCCATCTGGAACACGACGACGGCAACGCCGCTATCAGCTAGCAGGCATGCGGCAACATAGCCGTCGCCGCCGTTGTTGCCCGGCCCACAAAGAACGACGGCGCGAAGAACCGCGGGAAAATCACGCAACAAACTGGCGGCGACGGCGGCACCTGCTCGTTGCATAAGGGCATAGCTATCGATGCCGGACGCGGCGGCTGCCGTATCGACTGCTGTCATTTCTTCCGGCGTGAGGAGTAGATTGGAGATTCCCGCGGTCATCGCCGCATTCAAACAGAAATCGCCTAAATAACAACCTGTCGAATGATCGGCAAAAAGATCGAAAAATGTGCAAACGCACAAAGGTTAGGCGAGTGGCGAGTTTTGTCATCGACTATTAGCGCGGGGGAATATTCCGAAAAATGAGCCGGATTTGCCGCTTGCATGTCGATTTTCGAAGAATTTCAGCCCAAAACCAGTGAGAATCTGCCCGATTATGGGTTCCTGCGCCTGATCTGCGTCAATTTCTGAAAAATCCGCTTCCCAACTGGCACGATAACTGCATCATGACGGAAAGCAGGTCTGAGCCTGCCATTAACGGGAGAAGCGGAGAGTCATTTTCTCATGAAAAAGATCGAAGCGATCATCAAGCCCTTCAAGCTCGACGAAGTGAAGGAAGCCCTTCAGGAAGTTGGCCTGCAGGGTATTACAGTTACGGAAGCGAAGGGCTTCGGTCGCCAGAAAGGCCATACGGAACTCTACCGGGGCGCGGAGTATGTCGTCGATTTCCTGCCGAAGGTGAAGGTGGAGGTTGTCCTCGCGGACGAAAACGCGGAGGCCGTCATTGACGCGATCCGCAAGGCCGCCCAGACCGGCCGCATCGGCGACGGCAAGATTTTCGTCTCCAACGTCGAAGAGGTTATCCGCATCCGTACCGGTGAAACCGGCATCGATGCCATCTAATCTTTATCGCCTTCGGGCGAACCAAAGTATCGTCATCTCAAATAAAGGAACTATTTAATGGCGACCGCAAGCGAAATTCTTAAGCAAATCAAGGAAAACGACGTCAAGTTCGTAGACCTTCGCTTCACCGACCCGAAGGGCAAGCTGCAGCACCTCACGATGGATGTGGTCTGTGTCGACGAGGACATGTTCGCTGACGGCGTCATGTTCGACGGCTCTTCGATCGTCGGTTGGAAGGCCATTAACGAATCCGACATGGTGTTGATGCCAGACCCCGAAACGGTTCACATGGACCCGTTCTTCGCGCAGTCCACCATGGTCATTCTGTGCGATATTCTCGATCCGGTCTCCGGCGAAGCCTACAATCGCGATCCGCGCGGCACCGCCAAGAAGGCTGAAGCCTACCTCAAGGCATCCGGCATCGGCGACACGGTCTTCGTTGGTCCAGAAGCTGAATTCTTCGTCTTCGACGACGTCCGCTACAAGGCAGATCCCTACAACACCGGCTTCAAGCTCGATTCCACGGAACTGCCGTCCAACGACGACACCGAATATGAAACCGGCAACCTCGGCCACCGTCCGCGTGTCAAGGGCGGCTATTTTCCGGTTCCGCCGATCGACAGCTGCCAGGACATGCGTTCGGAAATGCTGACGGTTCTGTCGGAAATGGGCGTGGTCGTCGAAAAGCACCACCACGAAGTGGCGGCTGCCCAGCACGAGCTCGGCATCAAGTTCGACACGCTCGTCCGCAACGCCGACAAGATGCAGATCTACAAGTACGTCGTGCACCAGGTCGCCAACGCTTACGGCAAGACGGCAACCTTCATGCCGAAGCCGATCTTCGGCGACAACGGCTCGGGCATGCACGTGCACCAGTCGATCTGGAAGGGCGGCAAGCCGACCTTCGCCGGCGACGAATACGCAGGCCTGTCCGAAAGCTGCCTCTACTACATCGGCGGCATCATCAAGCACGCAAAGGCGCTGAACGCCTTCACCAACCCGTCGACGAACTCCTACAAGCGTCTCGTTCCGGGCTATGAAGCTCCGGTCCTGCTCGCCTACTCGGCCCGCAACCGTTCGGCATCGTGCCGCATTCCGTTCGGCACTAACCCGAAGGCCAAGCGCGTCGAAGTCCGCTTCCCCGATCCGATGGCAAACCCATACCTCGCTTTTGCCGCCATGCTGATGGCCGGTCTCGATGGCATCAAGAACAAGATCCATCCTGGCAAGGCCATGGACAAGGACCTTTATGACCTGCCGCCGAAGGAACTGAAGAAGATCCCGACGGTCTGCGGCTCGCTGCGCGAAGCGCTGGAAAGCCTCGACAAGGACCGCAAGTTCCTAACCGCCGGCGGTGTATTCGACGACGACCAGATCGATAGCTTCATCGAGGTGAAGATGGCGGAAGTCATGCGCTTCGACATGACGCCGCATCCGGTCGAATACGACATGTACTATTCCTCCTAAGAAGAGAGAAAGCCCCGGTTCGCCGGGGCTTTCGCCTGACCGGATGTCACAGTTATTTGATAGCGGATGTGACACTCATGTGACGAGATCCCGCAAAAATCTTGATTTGAGCGGGGCCAATCACCAAATCAGGTGATGAAAGGAAGTCGTACCATGAAAGAAAGAGTAGCAAAGTTCAGTATCGGTGAAGTGGTTCGGCACAAGGTATTTCCGTTTCGCGGCGTGATCTTCGATGTCGATCCGGAATTCGCGAATACGGAAGAATGGTGGAACTCCATTCCCGCCGAAGTGCGCCCCAGCAAGGATCAACCCTTCTACCATCTGCTGGCCGAGAATGATGAAAACGAATACGTTGCCTACGTATCCGAGCAGAACCTGATCAACGATGAAAGCGGTGTACCGCTCCGTAACGAACAGGTCTATCAGATTTTCGATATGGCACCGACGGGGCAGTTCAAACCCAAGATGAACTTGGCCCACTAACGTCCGCTAATATCATTCAAAACCCCGCTCCTCCCGCGGGGTTTTTCTTTGCTTGGGTCGTGTAACAGAAAACCCGGCGCAAGGCCGGGTTCTTTGCGAATCCGATGGCTCTGAATTACTGAGCCTTGGCAGCCTTCTGGGCCTCTTCAAGCTTCTTGCGGGCTTCGTCAGCCTTCTTCTGCATGCTGTCCTGCAGGCTCTTCTGGCTCTCAGCAAGCTTGGAAGCGGAAACCGGTTCGCCATCAAAGGCGCCGGTGAAGCCTTCGAGCGAGATCTTGATCGGGTTCGGCGCGCGGCGGAAGTTGATCGAGGTGAGAACCAGATCGGTGCCCTTCTTCAGGCTGGCGACCATGGCGTCAGTCAGCGGGATCTGGGCGACACAACGGTCGGGCATGCACATCAGGTAGTCGATCTTCTGGGCCTTGCCGCCGTCGATCTGCATCGCGACACCTGGCGGGATCAGACGAGCCGGCGGAACCGAAACCTGAAGGCTCTTGTTGTTGATCTTGCCGGAAACGCTGATGAGGCCAACGCCCGTGACGAGCTGGCCGCCGCCTGCGAGAACAACGTTCTGAACGACGCAGACATCATTGTCTTCCTGCTTGCTACAGGTCTTGTACCAGCCGAGACGCGGGGCGCCGGCAGCAGTAGCCGGGTCGGCGGAGGCCGCTGCATCCTGCGCGAAGGACGATACGGGAGCTGCTGCAGCACCGAGCATCACTGCCAGAACGGACAGGGCTGCCCGCGTTTTGTTTTCAGCCTTGAACATCATAACGAATTCCGTCTCCTGAAATCCCTTAGGGACGACAACGTGCCATCCTCACCAACAGGGTTGTTCGCAATTCACCTCTTAGAACAATGAGGCAAATGCATGACCCCCCAACTTCGGGTTCCCCTGTTACATTGCGTCGGGCCAGATATCCAGTATTTCTTTGACCTTTTCGGGGTCATCCGAAAGAATTCGGCGCGGATGGTGAACTGCGGTGGCTGCATGATAGTCTTGCGCCGAATCGTGCCGTTCCCTGAAAGGACCTCAACGATGCTTCGGATCGTTCTTCCCGTCATTTTTACACTCGTTGGCAGCGCGGCTCTCGCTGAGCCGGTGCATGGCATCGCGATGCATGGCGTGCCGGCCCTGCCCGCCGATTTCAAGCACCTTCCTTACGTCAATCCCGATGTGAAAAAGGGTGGGAAGATCAGTTATGGCGTCGTCGGGACCTTCGACAGCCTCAATCCCTTTATCTTGAAAAGCATGCGCACGACGGCGCGCGGCATGTGGGATCCGGAGTACGGAAATCTCGTTTTCGAGACGCTGATGCTGCGCTCGCGCGATGAACCCTTCGCCCTCTACGGCCTGCTGGCAGAGTCCGTCGAATGGGACGAAGACCGGACGTTTATCCAGTTCAATCTCAATCCAGCCGCCAAATGGTCGGACGGGCAGCCGGTAACCCCCGATGATGTGATTTTCACTCTCAATCTGCTCAAGGAAAAGGGGCGCGTTCCCTTCAGCACGCGATTGAATGCGGTCGAGAAGATGGAGAAGGTGGGCGACCACAGCGTTCGTTTCACCTTCAACGACAAGGCTGATCGCGAATTCCCGATGATTTTGGCCGGCTCCACGCCGATCCTGCCGAAACATGCCATCGATCCAGAGACATTCGATCGTTCGACGCTCACACCTCCCGTGGGATCTGGTCCTTACAAGATCAAGTCTTTGAAGCCCGGCGAGAGCATCACCTTCGAACGCGATCCCAATTACTGGGGCAAGGACATTCCGGCCAAGGTTGGGCTCGACAACTACGATCAGATAACGGTGCAGTATTTCCTGCAGGACACCACCCTGTTCGAGTCTTTCAAGAAGGGTGACATCGATATCTATCCGGACGGAAGTCCCGGCCATTGGGCAAGTGCTTACAATTTCCCGGCAGTGACCTCAGGCAACGTCGTCAAGGATACGTTCGAACCCAAGCTGCCGAGCGGCATGTTCGGCTTCGTCTTCAACACCCGGCGGCCGGTCTTTGCCAACGCGAAGCTTCGCGAGGGGCTGTCGCTGGTCTTCGATTTCGAATGGGCGAACAAGAACCTCTTCTCGAACGCTTATATCCGCACTGCGAGTTTCTGGCAGAACTCGGATCTGTCGAGTTTCGGGGTGCCGGCGGACGAACGCGAGCTGAAGCTTCTCGGCCCGATCAAGGATCGAATCGATCCAGCGATCCTGGATGGCACCTACAAGCTCCCAGTCACCGACGGATCGGGCCGCGATCGCAATGTCCTGAAGCAGGCAGCCGCGCTCCTCAAGGAAGCAGGGTATACGATCAAGAATGGCAAGATGAGCGACACCGACGGACGTCTGCTTGCTTTCGAGATCATGACGCAGAACACCGACCAGGAGAAGCTCGCAGTCTCCTATCAGCGTTCACTGCAACTGCTCGGCATTGTCGCGACCATCCGCACGGTGGACGATTCCCAATATCAGAGCCGCACGAGCAGCTTCGACTATGACGTGATCATCAAGTCCTATACGTCGTCCCTCTCGCCGGGCATCGAACAGCTCGGACGTTGGTCTTCCGCGGCCAAGGAGCGCGAAGGCACAGACAATTTCGCCGGAGTTTCCGACCCTGACATCGATACGCTGATCCAGCACATCCTTATGGCCCGGTCGGCTGAAGACTTTACCGCGGCGGTGCGTTCTCATGATCGGATGTTGCTGTCGGGGCACTATGTCCTGCCGCTTTACCATGTTGATCAGCAGTGGGTTGCGCGCAGCAAGCGCATCGCTCATCCGGACTCCGTGCCGCTCTATGGCTACCAGTTGCCGGCATGGTGGGATCAGAGCGTCCAATAGCAGGTTCCTTTTTTCTGCCTGGTTGAAGTCGCCCGCCGCAGGGACTAGATGGCGGGAAGGTTTCGATTTGAGAAAGAAGGAAAAGCCCATGGAACGCATTACCATCGACGTTGTCTCCGACGTCGTCTGCCCGTGGTGCTATCTCGGTAAGGCCCGGCTCGAGCTTGCGATCGCTGAAGTTCAGGACGAGGTCGGCGTGGATATCAACTGGCGCCCCTACCGCCTCAACCCCGATTATCCGCCTGATGGCGTCGACCAGAAGAAGGCGCTGGAGGAGAAGCTTGGCGGTGCCGAGCGCGTTGCCCAAGGACACAAGATGCTGACTGAGCTTGGTCGTGAAGTCGGCATCAAGTTCGATTTTGACGCGATCAAGATCGGCCCGAATACGCTGGATGCGCATCGCCTGATCCATTGGGCAATGGTTGAGGACCGCGACAAGGCGGACAAGGTCGTCAACGGCCTGTTCAAGGCGAACTTCGAGGAAGGCCGCAATGTCGGCGATCATGCCGTGCTGCTCGACGTTGCCGAGAAGGCAGGCCTTGACCGCACGGTCACTGCGTCGCTGCTCGCCTCCGATGCCGATAAGGTCCTGGTGGTCGAAGAGATCGAGGCGGCGCAGAAGATGGGCGTGAACGGTGTGCCGTTCTTTATCTTCGATCAGCAATACGCCGTCAGCGGCGCTCAGACGCCGGACGTTCTGGCAGGCGCGCTTCGCGACATCGCCAAGGCGAAGGCGGAAGCGCGCGCCGGCATGAACTGAGCCCTTACCCCTTCGCCATTTCCGCAAGCTGCGTCATGATAACGGCTGCGCCCTGCAGCCGCTTTTCCGGCGTCGGCAGATCGCGTGTGAGGAAGACGCTCTGGTCCGGCCGAATCTTTGCCATGGTCCCCTGCTTGGCGATGTAGCCAACCAGGTTCGCTGGATGCGGAAACTCCTTATTGCGGAACTGGATGACCACCCCCTTGGGACCTGCATCCAGCTTCTCCACGTTGGCGACCCGGCAGAGCGATTTCACATACACGATCTTTAGAAGGTGCTGGACCTCGATCGGCATGGGGCCGAAGCGATCGATCATTTCTGCGCCGAAGGCATCGATTTCCTTCAGTTCCGTGATCTCGCCGAGGCGGCGATAGAGTGCCATGCGCAGATGCAGGTCCGGCACGTAACCGTCGGGGATCATCACCGACGTGCCCACAGAGATCTGCGGCGACCAGCCGGTATCCTGGATTTCGTCGACGCCCTTCACCTCGGCCACCGCCTCTTCCAGCATCTGCTGGTAGAGCTCGAAGCCGACCTCCTTAATGTGGCCGGACTGCTCTTCGCCGAGCAGGTTTCCTGCGCCGCGGATGTCGAGATCGTGGCTGGCCAACTGGAAGCCGGCGCCGAGCGTGTCGAGCGACTGCAGCACCTTGAGGCGCCGTTCCGCCGTCGCCGTCAGCACCTTGTTGACCGGCAGCGTGAAGAGCGCAAAGGCGCGCACCTTCGAACGTCCGACGCGACCACGCAGCTGGTAGAGCTGCGCCAGGCCGAACATGTCGGCGCGGTGCACGATCAGCGTATTGGCCGTTGGCACGTCGAGTCCCGATTCCACGATCGTCGTCGACAACAGCACGTCATAGCGGCCCTCGTAGAAGGCGTTCATGATGTCCTCAAGCTCGCCGGCGGGCATCTGGCCGTGCGCGACCGCAACCTTCAGCTCCGGTACATCCGACCGCAGGAAGGCATGCACATCCTCCAGATCGGCAAGCCGCGGGCAGACATAGAAGCTTTGGCCACCGCGATAGTGCTCGCGCATCAGCGTTTCGCGGATGACAAGCGAATCGAAGGGCGAAATGAAGGTGCGAACCGCCATGCGGTCGACCGGCGGCGTCGTGATCAGCGACAGCTCGCGCACCCCAGTCATCGCGAGCTGCAGCGTGCGCGGGATCGGTGTCGCCGAGAGCGTCAGCACATGGACATCGCTTTTCAGCTCCTTCAAGCGTTCCTTGTGCTTGACGCCGAAATGCTGCTCTTCGTCGATGATCAGCAGCCCGAGATTGGCAAACTTGATCCCGGCACCAAGAAGCGCATGGGTGCCGACGACGATATCCGTCTTGCCCTCTGCTACTTCCTTCTTCGTTAACGCCAATTCCTTCGACCCGACGAGGCGTGAGGCTTGCTGGATGCGAACCGGCAGGCCGCGGAACCGCTCGGCGAAGGTCTTGAAGTGCTGGCGCGCTAGCAGTGTGGTCGGCACGACGACGGCAACCTGTATGCCGTTCATCGCCGCAACGAAGGCAGCACGAAGCGCCACCTCAGTCTTGCCGAAACCGACGTCGCCGCAAACGAGGCGATCCATCGGCCGACCGGCTCCAAGGTCGGAGCGCACAGCCTCGATGGCATTATCCTGATCCTCCGTCTCGTCGTAAGGGAAGCGCGCGGCAAACTCGTCGTAAAGCCCTTCCGGCGTCGTTAGCACGGGCGCATGCCGCGTCAGTCGCTCAGCTGCGATACGGATCAGCGCATCCGCCATATCGAGCAGCCGCTTCTTGAGCTTGGCCTTGCGCATCTGCCATGCGCCGCCGCCGAGCTTGTCGAGTTGCGCTTCCGTCCCCTCTCCGCCATAGCGCGACAGAAGGTCGATGTTCTCGACCGGCAGGAACAGCTTCGCGTCGTCTGCGTATTGCAGTTCGAGGCAGGCATGCGGTGCGCCCGCCGCTTCGATCGTTCTCAGGCCGACAAACCGACCGATACCGTGCTGTGCGTGGACGACGACCGAACCTTCGTCGAGCCCGGCAACTTCGGAGATGAAATCGGCGGCGCGCTTGCGTCGCTTCGAACGCCGCACCATGCGGTCGCCGAGAATGTCCTGTTCGCCGATGACGACGAGATTGCCGACTTCAAATCCGGATTCGAGGCTGAGCACGCCGGCAGCCGCCTCGCCTTTGGCAAGGCCATCCATCTCCTTCAGCGCGCCGACCGGCTTCACGCGCTCGAGCCCGTGTTCGCTCAGCACCTGCAGCAGACGCTCCAGCGAACCTTCCGACCAGGCGGAAATCAGGACCTTCGCGCCAGCCGAGCGCTTGTCGGCAATATGCTTCACGACAGCGTCGAACACATTGATCCGCTCGGCATTGCCGCCACCCTCGGCATTCGAGCGTGCCCAGCGCTCGCCTTGCCGCGCGTCGAGATTGATCACACGCCGCGCCTCTCCCTCATGCTCGTTAAAGGGCGAGATTCGCATCGCGTTGAACGCGTCGAGCGTGCTGGCGAACGTCTTTCCGTCCAGGTAGAGTTGGCTGGGCGTCACGGGCTTGTAGGGTGTCCCTTGCGCCATCTGTCCCTTGCTGGGCTGCCCGGAACTGAGGCGGGCGTCATAGTAGTCGAAGACGAGCTTGGACCGTTCCTCGGCGGCCTGGCGCACAGTATGATCGGTGACCATCCGGAAGTCTTTGAGATAGTCGAATACCGTCTCCAGCTTCTCGTAGAAAAGCGGCAGCCAATGCTCCATGCCTGGGTAGCGTCGGCCCTCCGATATGGCGAGATAAAGCGCATCGTCGCGTGTCGCCGCGCCGAAGGAAGAGAGGTAATTCTTCCGGAAACGGCTGATCGTATCGGGCGTCAGTGTGACCTCGCTCATCGGGTTGAGGTCGAGGGAGCGCACCTGCCCTGTGGTGCGCTGACTTGCCGGGTCAAAGCTTCGGATGCTTTCCAGCGTGTCGCCGAAGAAATCGAGGCGAACAGGCTCCTCGGAGCCCGGCACGAAGACGTCGAGAATACCGCCGCGCACCGCATATTCGCCGACCTCGCGAACCGTTGCGACGCGGTCGAAGCCGTTGCGTTCAAGGCGCCCGGCAACATCGTCCATGCGCACCGTATTTCCGGGGCGAGCTGAGAAGGCAAGGCTTTCGATAATCTCTTGTGGGGCGACTTTCTGCAGCATTGCATTGACTGTCACCAGCACGATCGCGGCATGTGGCTTCTTGTGATGCGCGATCAGGCCGCCCAGCGCCGCGAGACGGCGTGCCGACGTATCGGCGCTCGGGGAAACGCGGTCGTAAGGAAGACAGTCCCAGGCCGGCAAGGTCAGAACCGGGATCTCCGGCACAACGAAGCCCAGCATCTGCTCAAGGTCCACCATCCGCTGGCCGTCGGAAAGCACGTAAGCGACCGGCTCTCCGGCGCGCGCCAGGTCGGCCAGCAACAAAGCTTCCATACCTGTCGGCACATTGCCGATTGTCAGCGGCTCGGCGACGGCTGACAGCTTCCTTACGTCAAAACCTGAGGTCATTAGGCATTCCTGGGCAGGGCGTCGGCTGGATATTCGAAATCGGGCTTGTAAGCGGCAAGGCGCGCAAACATCGGCGTCTGGAAACGCTCAGGCACCGGCCATGTTCCCATGATCCAGCGCACGAGATCGTTGTCCTCTTCGGCCATGATGGTTTCGAACTCGTCGAGTTCGGTCTCGGACAGGGTGGCGATCTCCTTCTCGGCGAACTGCCCGAAGACCAGATCCATTTCGCGGATGCCGCGATGCCAGCAGCGAAAGAGGATTCGGCGGCGGCGCGGATCAAGATCGGCGCTCGAGAGTGACACACCCGTCATGGCTTTACCTTCCTGTTGATGCGCCTCTATAGACCCTCGAAAGCAGCTTGTCAGCCTTGCCAAGGCCGCATTGTTCATCGCATTTTGCGGCAATGCGCCCAGCCATTCTCGATCCGCTGTTTTCGCCCGTTTCCGCCCTGCCCGGCGTCGGCCCAAAGATCGCCGAATTGCTGGTGAAGCTGCTTGGGCGCGAGACGCCCGAAGATACGCGCGTCGTCGATCTGCTGTTTCATGCGCCGCACTCGCTGATCGACCGTCGAAACCAACCGGGTATCGCCCGCGCCCCGCAAGGTGCAATCGTCACCGTCACGGCGCGGGTCGATCGTCACCAGGCGCCGCCGCGCGGCAAGAGCAACATTCCGTATCGCGTCACGCTGCACGACGAAACCGGCGAACTGACCCTTGTCTTCTTTCGCGGCCAGGCGGCTTGGCTGGAAAAGCAGCTGCCGTTGGACGAGGAGGTAACCGTCAGCGGCAAGATCGACTGGTTCAACGGTCGCGCGTCGATGGTCCATCCCGACTACATTGTGAAGGCCAGCGAAGCTGAGAACCTGCCCCTCGTCGAGCCGATCTATCCGCTCACAGCTGGTCTTTCGCCGAAGACATTGCGCAAGATCATCGAAGCGGCGCTGCCGCGCGCGCCGGAAATGCCGGAATGGATCGACTTCGCTCTTGCGCAGAAGCAGGGTCTGCCCTCGATATCAGACGCTTTCCATGGACTACACGAACCGCGCGATCCCTCGGATATCGATGCACAAGCCCCTGCCCGCCGCCGGCTTGCCTATGACGAGTTTCTCGCGGGCCAACTATCGCTGAGCCTCGTTCGCCAACGATTGCGCAAGGTTGCCGGCCAGCCCGTACACGCCACCGGTCAAGTCAGCAGGCAGATCCTGCAGGCTCTGCCGTTTTCGCCGACGAACAGCCAGAATGCGGCGGTCGCCGACATCCTGAAGGATATGGCCGGCGAGGACCGCATGCTCCGCCTTCTTCAAGGCGACGTTGGCTCCGGTAAGACCCTGGTTGCCCTCATGTCGATGGCAGCCGTGATTGAAAGTGGCGGTCAGGCCGTCCTCATGGCGCCGACGGAAATTCTAGCCCGCCAGCACCATGCGACGATCTCCAAATTTGCCGCTTCCGCAGGCCTCGGAATCGAGGTTCTTACCGGCCGCACCAAGGGCCGCGAACGTGAAGATATTCTCGAGAGGATCGCATCCGGAGAGGCGCAGATCGTCATCGGCACCCACGCCCTCTTCCAGGACAGCGTCAACTACCGCAACCTCATGTTGGCTGTCGTCGACGAGCAGCACCGCTTCGGCGTCCACCAGCGCCTGCGGCTGACTGCGAAGGGCATCACACCTCATATGCTCGTCATGACCGCGACGCCGATACCGCGCACACTGGTGTTGGCTGCCTTCGGCGACATGGACGTCTCCAAGCTGACGGAGAAGCCGGCCGGACGGAAGCCGATCCAGACGATCACAGTGCCGACCGAACGTATCGGCGAGATCGTCGGGCGCCTTAAGAGCGCCTTGGCGGAGGGCAAGAAAGCTTATTGGATATGCCCGCTTGTAGAGGAGTCCGAGGAGAGCGACCTGATGTCGGTCGAGGAGCGTCATGCAACGCTCGTTTCGTCGCTCGGCGGCGCCATCGGCCTGATCCACGGCCGCATGAGCGGCCCGGAGAAGGATGCCGTAATGATGGCGTTCAAGAACAGCGAAATCCGCCTCCTAGTCGCAACAACAGTGGTGGAAGTCGGCGTCGATGTTCCCGATGCGACGATCATGGTGATCGAGCATGCCGAGCGCTTCGGCTTGGCGCAGCTTCACCAGCTTCGCGGACGCGTAGGGCGCGGTGACGAGGCTTCGACCTGCATCCTGCTCTACAAGGGGCCACTGGGCGAAACTGGTCATGCGCGCCTGTCGATCATGCGTGAAACGGAAGACGGTTTTCGCATCGCTGAGGAAGACCTGAAACTGCGCGGCGAAGGCGAATTGCTCGGCACGCGCCAGTCGGGAACCCCAGGCTTTCGCATCGCGAGCCTCGAGGCACATGCCGACCTGCTGGAAATCGCCCGCCGCGATGCGGCCTACCTGATCGAGCGCGACCCCGATCTCACCAGCGAGCGTGGCAAGGCAGTACGCTCCCTGCTCTACCTTTTCCGCCGCGACGAGGCGATCCGCTTCCTGCATGCAGGGTGAGCCGAGCCCGGCCCACAGCGCGCCGAAGCCGTCTTACAGCGTCCGGAACATCACGAGAGCGTCAACGTAGCCTTTTGTCGGGTGCTCGAAGGCGCCGGGCAAGCGGCCGACCGTCTCAAAGCCCAATGTTTCCCAGAGACGAACGGCGCGTTCGTTGGCGCTGACGACGAAGTTGAACTGCATCGCCCGGAAACCACGCTCGCGGGCGCGGACGAGCGAGTGCTCGTGCATCTGTCGCGCCACGCCCTTGCCTGCCGCGGCAGCAGCGGTCATGTAGCCACAATTGCAGACATGTGCACCACCGCCCGCCTGGTTGGCGCGGAGGTAATAAGTACCGAGGATCTCGCCACTTTCGTCTTCGGCGACGAAGGTCTCTTTGTCCGGCCCCAGCCAGTAAGTGAGGGCATCGGTCTGGCTCATGTCGCGATCGAGCGTGTAGGTCTCCCCCGCGCGGATCGTCGGCTCGATGATGGTCCATATGGTGGAACGGTCTTCCGCGGTGGCTGGTCTGATCAGCATTGCGTATGTCATCCTTCAACCGCCATCGCATGGCAACATGGCGGAACCAACAGACGTGATCTCGCGTACGGGCCAAGCAGGAGCGGAAGTTACATTTCGATCGGCGCCGGCAGCGGCTTGCGTGTCCGCTCCTGTTTTTTCATGCGCCCGGCAAGCTCTTCGGGCGTGACGAGACCACCGGAGATCAGGAGCTTCGCCGCGTCCTCCGGTGACATGTCGAGCGGCACAATCTTTTCGCGCGGCGTGAAGATCAGAAATCCGGCCGTCGGCACCGGGGTCGGCGGCAGGAACACGCAGACCATGTCCTGACCCATCGCCTTGAACTTTGTCGCGATCTCGCCTTTGGCATCCGTCGAAATGAAAACGAGCGCCCAGAGGCCGGGGCTGGGATATTCGATGAGGCCGACCTTCTTGAAGGAGTTCGTCTTGTCCTTCAGCACCGTCTCGAAAATCTGCTTCACGCTCTGATAGATGCTCCGCACCAGCGGCACGCGGCGAACAAGCGATTCGCTGAACTGAACGATGCTCTGGCCGATGAGGTTCTTGCCGAGGAATCCGATAAGCGTGATCGCGACGAGTGCTATCAGCAGGCCGGACCCTGGCACCGCAAAGTTAAGGTAGTTATCCGGGTCATAGCGCGCCGGTAGGTAGGGTTTGACCCAGCTATCCGCCCACCGCACGACCGACCACGTCAGCCAAAGCGTAATCGCGACCGGCGCACAAATAATCAGCCCCGCCAGGAAGTCGTTCCTAAGGCGAGTGGCTATAGGCAATCGGGGCAGTTTTTCCTTCATCGCGTACTGATAACTCCGTTGAGCAGGCCGGCTATCAGAAATCAGCTCCCCCGTGCTTTCCTATCAGAAAGCTGCCAGAAACTACCAAGCCATACAAGCCTCCTGGAGGCGAACAAGCGGTCACTCCACCGTGACCGACTTCGCCAGATTGCGCGGCTGATCGACGTCCGTGCCCATGAAAACGGCCGTATGGTAGGCAAGCAGCTGGATCGGCAGGGAGAAGATCATCGGCGCGATGATCTCGTTGACATCGGGAAGCACGATCGTCGCCATAGTCGGCAACTTCGATGCCGCCGCGCCCGCCTCGTCGGTAATGAAGATGATGCGTCCGCCGCGTGCGGCAACTTCCTGCATGTTCGAGACAGTCTTGTCGAAGAAGCGGTCAAACGGCGCAATCACGATAACAGGCATGTTTTCGTCGATCAGCGCAATCGGTCCGTGCTTGAGTTCGCCTGCGGCGTAACCTTCAGCATGGATATAGGAGATTTCCTTGAGCTTAAGCGCCCCTTCCATCGCAAGCGGGAAGCTCGTGCCGCGACCGAGATAGAGGACATCCCGGCACTTCGAAAGTTCGCGCGACAGGCTCTCCATCTGCGGCTGGATGAGGTTCAGCACGCGGCTCATGATGCGCGGCATTTCGGCGAGATGGCGGACCAGCTCCCTTTCCTGCTCTGCGCCGATCGTTCCCCTCGCCTTGCCTGCGCCGAGTGCGAGCGCGGCAAGGACGGCCAACTGGCAGGTGAAGGCTTTGGTGGAGGCAACGCCGATCTCCGGGCCTGCCATGATCGGGAAGACTGCATCCGACTCACGGGCAATGGTCGATTCCTTGACGTTGACCACTGCGCCAATCTTCAGCCCGCTCTCCTTGCAGTAACGAAGCGACGCCAGCGTGTCCGCCGTCTCGCCTGACTGCGAGATGAAAAGCGCAGCCTGCGAAGGCGACAGAGGCATCTCGCGATAACGAAACTCGGAGGCGACGTCGATCTCGACGGGCAGACGGGCGTAACGCTCGAACCAGTATTTGCCTACAAGCCCCGCGAGATATGCGGTTCCGCACGCGGAGATCGCCAGGCCGGTGGTCGCCTTGAAATCGATCGCATTGATGCTGTCGCTGATCGTGTTGCTGGAAAAATCTACGTAGTGGCTGAGGGCATGCGAGATGACCTCGGGCTGCTCATAGATTTCCTTTTCCATGAAGTGGCGGTGATTGCCCTTGTCCACCACATAGGCGGTCGTCTGTGATATCTGACGGGGGCGCTTTACCTCGTTACCTGCGAAGTCGAGGATTGTCGCGCCGTTTCGCGTAAGCACGGCCCAATCGCCATCGACGAGATAGGTGATCTCGTTGGTGAAGGGGGAAAGCGCAATCGCATCCGAGCCGAGGAACATTTCGCCGGAGCCATAACCCACGGCAAGCGGCGGGCCGGACCGTGCCGCCATGAGCGTGCCCGGATCGCTTTGGAGCATGATCGCAAGAGCATATGCGCCTGTTACCCGGTTCAGCATCTTTAGCATCGCGGCGCGCGGCTCGAGGCCGTCACGGAGATACTTCGCAATAAGATGGGCGACGACTTCCGTGTCGGTCTGCGTCCCGAAGACGGCCCCTTCGGCGATCAGCTCTTCACGCAGTTCGGAGAAGTTCTCGATGATGCCGTTATGGACGACCGCGACGCCCTCGACGAAATGCGGGTGAGCGTTGGTCTCGTTGGGAATGCCATGCGTAGCCCAGCGCGTGTGCGCAATGCCGATCGTTCCCGGCAGAGGGTCACCGTCCAGGCGCTTCTCGAGATTGAAGAGTTTACCCTCGGCGCGACGACGAGCCATCTCGCCGTTATGTATCGTCGCAACGCCCGCAGAGTCATAGCCGCGGTACTCGAGCCGCTTCAGCGCATCCACGAGACGCCCCGCAACCGGGCTGCTGCCAACGATTCCAACAATACCGCACATAAACACCCCCAAAGCCTTCTGTTCAGAGGCCACTCGTAACGATTCCGTCTTTTTTCTCAATGGCCTCGGCGGTCACTTTCGGTTTCCACGCGTTACGCGGAAGCCTATGGTTTGGCCTTCTTTGCAGCCTTAATCGCGAATGCGCGTTCGCGGAGCACGGCAGCCCTGCCCGGCTTCAGCTCCTGGTGCGCCCGGCCAAGGGCCAGCGCATCGGCAGGAACATCCGCAGTGATGACACTGCCAGCGGCTATGTAGGCACCGTCGCCAATGCTGACGGGCGCCACAAGCGAGGAGTTTGATCCAATGAAGGTGTTCGCGCCGATCAGCGTCTGATGTTTGTTTACGCCATCATAGTTGCAGGTGATCGTGCCTGCACCGATATTCGCGCCAGCTCCGACCTTCGCGTCGCCGATGTAGGTCAGGTGATTGACCTTGGCGCCCTCACCGATCTTCCCATTCTTGACTTCGCAGAAGTTGCCGACCTTCGAGCCGTTGGCGAGGTCGGCGCCGGGCCGCAAGCGGGCGAAGGGACCAACGATTGCGCCGGCACTGACATGCGCGCCTTCGATATGTGAGAAGGCATGAATGATTGCGCCGCCGTCGATCGTCGCGCCGGGACCGAATACCACATTCGGCTCGATCAGCGCGTCCTGCCCGATGGTTGTATCGTAGGAAAGAAACACAGTCTCCGGCGCGATCATCGTCACGCCTGATATCATCATCTCGTCGCGTCGGCGTTCTTGCCAGAGCCGCTCAATCACGGCGAGCTCCGCGCGATTGTTGCAGCCAGTCATCTCAATTTCAGGAGCATCGACAGCCGTAACGCGGCCCCCAATGGAGTGAGCGATTTCCACCAAGTCGGTCAGATAGTATTCGCCCTTGGCATTGGCGTTGCCGATGCGAGACAGGAGCTCGAGCGCCTTACGGCCGTTGATCGCCATCAGGCCGCTGTTGCACCATTTCACGGCACGCTCGGCATCGGCGGCATCTCGTTCCTCACGGATGGCGATCAGTTCGCCGTCCTTGACGAGCAGCCGGCCGTAGCCGGTCGGCTTGTCGGTGTGGAAACCGATGACTACGACATCGCTGCCCTCGGCAAGGCCCTGACGTGCTGCCTTGAGTGGCCCTTCGGTCTGCAACGGCACATCGCCGTAGGTCACGATGATATCGTCATATCCGCGAGCAATAGCATCGTGCGCTGCCAACACCGCATGACCGGTGCCGAGCCGCTCCTTTTGCAGATAGGTCTCGATTTTGACACCTTCGACCTGGGCCGCCTTCGCCACTTCGTCGGCATCACGCCCAACGACCAGCGCGACCGATGAGATGTCGCTTTTTGCCACGGCATCCAAGACATGGGCGATCATCGGGCGGTTCGCGATTGGATGCAGCACTTTCGATTTCGACGACTTCATTCGCGTGCTGTCACCCGCAGCGAGAATGATGGCGAGGCAAGTGCGTTCCATGATGTGCTCCGAGAATCCGTTATGTGCGGCCTTTGCTGCCTCATAGCAGCAAGACAAAGGCAGGACAAAGATCAAAAATGGATCAGGCGGATTCTCTGCTCATCGCCGCATAGGCCTCGCGGACGTGATCCCGGCCGTCGACAATCACGGCCTCCATCGCTTTTCGAGCGCCATCGATGTCGCCGGCAACGATCGCCTCCACGATGCGCATATGCGTGTCCGCAATATCTGAGAAGCCGTTCTGCGAGGGGGGCGTACTGATACGAAACATCCCAACCAACGCAGCTTCGATCAAGCTCCCTAGTGTTCGCATGAACGGGTTGTGAGAGGCATCGGCTATGGCGAGGTGGAAATGCAGATCGGCCAAGGCGAGGCTTTCGCTGGTATGACCCGGGGCTGCCATCTCCGTCGCTAGCGCGCGCAGATTTTCAATATCCTCCTTGCTCGCCCGCTCCGCTACGAGACCCGCGGCAAATGGCTCGAAGGCCATCCGAATGTCGTAAAGCTGCAACAGGAATTCTTCCGTCACGCCACAGTCGAAATGCCAAGCTATGATCTCGCTGTCGAACATGTTCCAGAAGTTTTTCTTCGTCACGCGTGTTCCGACACGGGCCTTGGCGATGATCATGCCTTTTGCGGCAAGCGTCTTCATCGTTTCCCGAAGGACCGTCCGCGAGACCTTGAAGTGTTGCGCGAGTTCGGCATCGCCCGGCAGAATGCTTCCGACAGGATAGGTTCCGGCAACAATCGCCCTGCCAAGGCCATCCACGACCTGGGCGTGGCTCGTTCGCGATTTGCGCGCTGTTCTTCCGGTCTCAAGCAATCTGTTACGCAACGAATACCTCCCCGTTCAGGCATACCTCTTATTCATACTGGAAAGGAAGAGAATAACCTTCTGCATTAGAATAAATGCAAAAAGCAATAGGCCGATCAAGATCTTCGTCCACCAGCTCGACAGCGTCCCGTCGAAGGTGATGTAGGTCTGAATGAGGCCTTGTATCAGGATACCGATGAAGGTACCCGCTACGAATCCCGCCCCTCCGGTCAACAGCGTCCCCCCAATGACAACTGCTGCGATCGCATCCAGCTCAACGCCGACTGCTGCCAGAGAATAACCGGCTGACGTATAGAGCGAAAAAACGATTCCGGATAGGCCAGCAAGAAAACCGGATAATGCGTAGATCTGTATCGTGGTGCGGCCCACGGCGACGCCCATGAGTTGCGCTGTTTGCGAACCGCCGCCTAGTGCGTAGACATTGGTCCCGAAGCGGGTGCGGTGCGCCAGGAATATGCCGCCGACAAAGACCAGAAGCATGATGCCGCCGATCAGCGTCAAACGCCCCCCACCTGGCAGCTTGTAATAGAGGCTCGTCAACGTGGTGTAATAGTCGTGATTGATCGGAATGCTGTCGATCGACAGAACGAAAGCCATGCCACGCGCAAGAAACATGCCTGCGAGCGTCACGATAAAGGCCGGCATTTCCAGATAGTGAATGATAGCACCCATTACGGCGCCGAACACGGTCGTGATGATCAGGACCAATGCGAACGCGACGAGCGGATGGATGGTCGTGTTCTGGAGGACGACTGCCAGGAACACACCGGTAAACGCAATGACAGAGCCAATCGACAGGTCGATGCCGCCGGAGATAATGACAAAGGTCATGCCGACTGCTGCAATCCCGAGAAAGGCGTTGTCGGTCAAAAGATTGCCGATTACGCGGGTCGACAGAATATTGGGATACTGCAGCGTGCAGATCGCATAAGAGAGAACGAAGATCACGACCGTTGCCAGAAGCGGCAGATATTTCGAGTTCATTGAACCTGCCCTTCCGTGACGCGGCTCGATCGCCGGCTCAGGACCACGGCGGCCGATTGGACCGCAGGCGACTGAATGACGAGGATCACGATGACGATCACCGCCTTGATGATCAGGTTGAACTCAGGCGGGAAGCCCGAGAGAAGAATGCCAGTATTGACCGCCTGAATGATCATTGCACCGATCAGAGAACCCAGAATGCTGAAACGCCCTCCAAGCAACGAGTTGCCTCCGACCACGACCGCCAGGATCGCGTCGAGTTCAAGCCAGAGACCGGCATTGTTCGCATCTGCGCCCTTGATATCGGCTGCGACAATGATCCCGGCAATCGAGGCGCAAAGGCCGCTCAACATATAAACGGCCATCAGCAGCACAGGCGTGCGCACACCCGACAACGTGCTTGCACGTCGATTGATACCGGTTGCTTCAATCAGCATGCCAAGCGCTGTGCGTCTCACGAGGAGGATCACCAGGGCCCCCACGACCAGCCAGATGATAACGGGCATGGGTAGGAAAGCAAATGCGCCGCTGCCGAGTGCGATCAGCCCTTCATCGTTGAAGGTCATGATTACACCCTCGGTGACGAGCTGCGCGATCCCGCGTCCAGCGACCATCAGCACAAGCGTGGCGATGATCGGCTGGATGTTGAGCAACGCGACCAGGAATCCGTTCCATACACCGCAAAGCAGTCCGACGCCGATCGTTACCAGCAGCGTCGAAGCAAGCGAATGGCCGGACACGATGGATGATGCGGCAACCGCGCCGCAGATCGCGATCACGGCACCGACCGAGAGGTCAATCCCCTTCGTAGCGATCACGAGGGTCATGCCGATTGCCAACAAAGCGACCGGCGCGCCGCGGTTCAGTACGTCGATCAGGCTGCCGTAAAGCCGGCCATTCTGAATAACAACATTAAAAAACTGAGGGAACATAATGAAATTCAATAGGAGAATGACCGCAAGCGCGATAATTTGCGGCGCAAGCCGGGTCAACAAGGCATTGAGTGACGACTTCATGCGTCCTCCGTCTCTTTCTGGGCTGCGGCGATTGCGTCGACGATGCGCGCGGTGCTGACATTGTCACCTGTCAGCTCAGCGACATGTTCGCGGTCACGAAGCACCAAAATACGTGAGCTATAGGCGATAAGCTCTTCCAATTCCGAAGAAATCACGATCAGCGACATGCCATTCGCGCACAGTTCTTCGATCAAGCGGATGATCTCGGCATGCGCTCCGACGTCGATGCCGCGGGTCGGCTCGTCGAGAATGAGAAAGTCGGGATTGGTGGCCAACCAGCGTGCAAGGATCGCTTTCTGCTGATTGCCGCCTGACAGCAGACGGATGGGCTTTTCCCTGTCCGTCGTACGGATGTCGAGTGCGCTGATGTAGCGGTCGGCCAAGGCGTTCTGATCGGCGCGAGAAATCGGTCGGGCCCAGCCTCTACGCGCCTGCAGCGCCAACGCAATGTTCTCGCGAATGGACAGGTCGCCGATGATCCCGTCCGTCTTACGATCCTCCGGACAAAAGCCGAAGCCGTTGCGGATCGCAGCACGCGGGTTCGACAGACTAACCTGCCTACCGTCGACCTTAGCGGTTCCGCTGTCGGCATGCTCGATCCCGAACAGCAATTCGGCGGTCTCCGTGCGTCCCGACCCGAGCAAGCCGGCAACGCCCACCACCTCGCCGACACGGACCTCGAGATCGAACGGCTTCACCTTGCCGCGCTTGCCATAACCCTCGAAGCTGTATTTCACGGGACCGGCAGCAACGGAGTGCGCCCGGGCGGTGGCCTCGGCCTTTGCCAGTTCACGGCCGAGCATCATTGAAATCAGGCTCTGGCGAGACAGCTCGGATGTCTCACGGGTGCCGACGAGCTTGCCGTTTCGAAGGACCGTGATGCGGTCACTGACCTCGTAAACCTGTTCGAGAAAATGTGTAATGAAGACAATTCCAAGGCCGCGGTCTTTCAAGTCACGCATGATGCGAAAGAGCATCGCGACTTCTTGCGTGTCGAGGCTTGCGGTTGGCTCGTCGAGGATGAGAACTTTGCCGGATAAATCGACAGCCCGCGCGATCGCCACGACCTGCTGCACGGCGACCGAAAACCGATCGAGTTGCGCGGTCACATCGATGTCCATCCCATACTGATCAAGCAGCAACCGTGCCTGTCGGTTCATCGCACGCACATCGATCATGCCGAAACGCTTCGGCTGGCGGCCAAGATAGAGGTTCTCAGCGACGCTCAGATTGGAGAGGAGATTGACCTCCTGATACACAGTCCCGATGCCCAGTTTCTGAGCCGCGAGCGTATCGGACGGACTGATTTCAGCGCCGTCGAGAACGAGCCGGCCTTGGTCGCGGTGGTAGGCACCGGTGATGCATTTGATCAGCGTCGACTTTCCTGCGCCGTTTTCGCCGAGAAGCGCATGCACCTCGCCCTTACGCAGCGAGAAGTCGACCTTATCGAGCGCAATGGCACCCGGGAAGAATTTCGAAATACCGGAAGCGGCTAGAACGGTCTCAAAATCGTGAATCATGAGTGCGGCTTTTCCTGATACAGGCCTTGCGGTGCCGCGGCATTGAAGGACATGAGGTCCTGATTGGCAGGCGGCAGTTCCGCACCGGTCCATGATGGACCGGTGCGGTTCGAGCGTCAAAAATCAGTAGCCGAGGTTCTTCTTCGACTCGTAGACCTTCGTCGGGTCGTCAGCCGGCGTGTAGAGCTTGGATTCCGTCTGGATCCACTTCGCCGGAGCCTTCTTGTCCTTCAGGTATGCGTCGAGGACGTCGAATGCGGGACCAGCCATGTTCGGCGTGAGTTCCACGGTCGCATTTGCTTCGCCGGCTGCCATGGCCTTGAAGATATCTGGCACGGCGTCGATCGAGACGACCAGAATGTCCTTGCCCGGCTTCAGACCGGCTTCCTTGATCGCCTGGATGCCGCCCACGGCCATGTCGTCGTTGTGAGCGTAGAGGGCGCAGATATCCTTGCCGCCGTTTTCGGCCTTCAGGAAGCTTTCCATGACTTCCTTGCCCTTGGTGCGGGTGAAGTCACCGGTCTGGCTGCGAGCGATCTTGAAGTTTGCCTTGCCGGCGATGGCTTCTTCGAAGCCCTTCTTACGAGCGATGGCGGGGGAAGAGCCGGTCGTTCCCTGGAGTTCGACGATCTTGCAAGCCTTGTCGCCGACGGTCTTTACCAGCCAGTCGCCGGCAACCTTGCCCTCATGAACCTGATCCGAAGTGACAGCGGTCAGGTAGAGGTCTTCAGGCGCCTTGATCGTCCGGTCGAGCAGTATTACGGGGATTTCAGCTTCCTTTGCTTCCTTCAGAACAGCGTCCCAGCCGGTCTCGACGACGGGCGCCAGGAAGATAGCGTTGACGCCCTGGGCGATGAAGGAGCGGATCGCCTTGATCTGGTTTTCCTGCTTCTGCTGAGCGTCAGCAAATTTCAGGTCAACGCCACGCTTCTTGGCTTCTTCCTTCGTGACGGTGGTTTCAGCAGCGCGCCAACCCGATTCAGAACCGATCTGCGAAAAGCCGACGACCAGTTCCGCAGCCGATGCAGAACCGAACATGCAGGCAGCCAGAATCGTAGCACTCAAGAGTGCAGTCTTCAATTTCATTATATCCTCCCAAAGCCGCCTCCACGCGGCACACCGAGAAAAAATCATATAGTATTACTTTTGTAAATGCACTTTCTGGTATGCGGTGCAAATAAAAAAAGGCGCTCAAAACGAGCGCCTTTTCGCACGTGCTAATTGCCTGACGAAATCACTTCGGCAGCTTGTCGTCGACGCCTTCGACGTAGAAGTTCATGCCGAGCAGCGTGCCGTCGTCAGCCTTTTCGCCAGCCTTCAGCCACGGGGTGCCGTCCTGCTTGTTGATCGGGCCGGTGAAGGGGTGAAGCTCGCCCGACTTGATCTTGGCTTCGGTATCCTGAGCCATCTTCTTCACGTCGTCAGGCATGTTGGTGTAGTCGGCCATCTTGAGGATGCCGTCTTTCAGGCCGTCCCAGCTCTGCTCGGACTTCCAGGTGCCGTCGAGCAGCGCGTGAACGCGCTTGGAGTAGTAGTTACCCCAGGTGTCGACGATCGCCGTCAGCTGAGCCTTCGGGCCGGCTGCGATCATGTCGGAGGCTTGGCCGAACGCATGAATGCCGCGTTCCTCGGCAACCTGCATCGGAGCGGTGGTATCCGTGTGCTGCGTCAGCACGTCGACGCCCTGGTCGACCATGGCCTTTGCTGCATCGGCTTCCTTGCCCGGGTCGAACCAGGTGTTCACCCAGATGACCTTCAGCTTGAAGTCCGGATCGATGGAGCGGGCACCCTGTTCGAAGGCGTTGATGCCCATGACCACTTCCGGGATCGGGAATGAGGCGATGTAAGCAGCACCGTGGTTCTTCGACGTCTTGGCTGCGATCTGGCCGAGGATGTAGCGCCCTTCGTAGAAGCGCGAGTTATAGGTCGCGAGGTTCGGGCCGGACTTGTAGCCGGTGCCGTGTTCGAACTTCACGTTCGGGAACTTGGCGGCGACCTTCACGGTGGCATCCATGAAGCCGAAGGACGTCGTGAAGATCAGCTTGCAGCCCGAACGCGCCAGACGCTCGATCGCACGCTCGGCGTCGGGGCCTTCCGGTACGTTTTCGAGGTAGGGCGTGTCGATCTTATCGCCGAATTCCTTCTGGATCTGCTGGCGACCGAGATCGTGAGCCTGGGAATAACCACCGTCCGTGTGTGACCCAACGTAGACGAAGCAGACCTTGGTCTTGTCAGCGGCCTGCGCGGACGAACCGACGCTCAGGACCGCGGCAGCTGATGCGGCAAATGCAAATGCGAGTTTTTTCATGATAACCCCTGTTAGTTTGTAATTTCCGGAAGCGCGTCTCATTCTTCTGTTTAGCGCTCCGGCACGAACGGTTTTCCCAGCGACGCAGGCGTGTTGATCAACGTCGTACGGCGATTATGAGAAATGATGACAAGGACCACAATAGTGGCAGCATAAGGGAGCATCGACAGAAATTGGGCCGGAATTCCAACGCCAAAAGCCTGTGCATGAAGCTGCAGGATCGTGACCGCGCCGAAGAGGTAGCCACCCGCAAAAACCCGCCATGGACGCCAGGATGCGAAGACGACGAGGGCGAGTGTGATCCAGCCACGGCCGGAAGACATGTTCTCCACCCATTGCGGCGTATAAACGAGGGAAAGCTGCGCTCCGGCGAGCCCCGCGCAGGCACCACCGAACATCACGGCGAGGTAGCGCGTGCGGATGACCCTGATGCCGAGAGCGTGCGCTGAACCGTGACTGTCGCCGATCGCGCGCAGCTTCAGGCCGGTGCGGCTGCGGAACAGGAACCAGCTCACGCCGAAGAGCAAAGCCAGCGACAGGTAGAATGTCAGATCCTGCCTGAACAGGACGGATCCGATGAGCGGAATGTCGGAGAGGTAGGGAATGACGATCGGCGCGAGGCGAACGCCCGGTACGCCAACATAGCCCTCACCCAGCATTCCCGACACCCCAAGGCCGAGGATCGTCAACGCCAGGCCAGTCGCCACCTGGTTTGCGACCAGCGTGAGGGTAAGGAAACCGAACAGCAGTGAAAACAGTGCGCCGGCGACAATGCCGCCCAGCAGCCCGATATAGGGAGACCCCGAAATCTGAGCGCTGGCGAAGGCAGCGACGGCCCCCATGATCATCATGCCCTCGACGCCGAGGTTTAGAACACCGGATCGTTCGGCGACGAGTTCGCCCAAGGCTGCAATAACGAGAGGTGTGGACGCTGTGATGACGGTCAGCAGAATAGCTTCGAAGATGCTCACGCGACGCCTCCCCGGACCCGCAACCAGACGATACGGATCTTGTAGTAGATGAGCGTGTCGCAGGAGAGCACGAAGAAGAGCAGCAAGCCCTGGAAGACGCGGGTGACCTTGTCGGATACGCCGAGCGAAAGCTGCGCCGCCTCGCCGCCGAGGTAAGTCAGCGCGAGCACAAGGCCGGATGCGATGATGCCGAGTGGGTTCAGGCGTCCGAGAAACGCGACAATGATCGCCGTGAAGCCGTAGCCTGGAGAAATCGCAGGCTGCAGGTGTCCGATCGATCCCGATACTTCGGAGATGCCGGCAAGTCCTGCAAGTGCCCCCGAGAACAGAAAGCTGAACCAGATCATCTTCTTGGACGAAAAGCCGGCGAAGCGCCCTGCCCGCTCGGACTGGCCGAGCACCACGATCTCGAATCCTCTCAGCGTGTATTTCAGCATGAACCAGACGAGAAGCGCTGCAACAATCGCGAACACGAATGCCCAATGGGCGCGGCCGGACTCTTCCCAGATCGCCGGCAGTGTGGCTTCGGGTGGAAACGGCACGCTTTCGGGAAAGTTGAAGCCTTGCGGATTGCGCCAGGCGCCGCGGATCAGCCAATCCAGAAACAGCTGCGCAATATAGACAAGCATTAGGCTCGTCAGGATTTCGTTGGTATTGAAATGCGCCTTCAGCAGCGCTGGAATGGCCGCAAACAACGCACCGCCGATCGCACCCATGACAAGCATCAAGGGCAGCACGAGAGGCGAATGCCATTCTGTAAATACGATCGGCAGGATCGAGCCAGTAATCGCGCCGATCGTAAATTGACCCTCGGCGCCGATATTCCAGTTATTGGAACGATAGCAGACCGCCAACCCGACGCCGATCATGATCAGGGGCGCTGCCTTAACGGCAAGCTCATGCAGCGACCAGACTTCCAGCAAGGGTTCGAGGAAGAAGGCATCCAGCGCTTCGACGGGGTTCTTGCCCAAAATGGCGAACATGATCCCGCCGGCAATCAGCGTCAGCACCAATGCCAGTAACGGTGAGACGAAACCATAGAGCTTCGACGCTTGCGGCCGCTTCTCGAGCTCAATGCGCATTGGCCGTCTCCGACGCGGTCTTGCCTTCGTGCAGGCCGCCCATCAGAAGGCCAATCTTCTCTCGAGACAGTTCTCCCGCCGGGAAGGGTTGCGAAAGTCGCCCCTCAGAAATCACGGCAATCTCCGTTGCGACTTCAAATATTTCGTCAAGATCCTGGCTGATGACGACGACTGCCGAGCCGTTGCGCGCCAGATCGACGAGGGCCTGACGAATGCGACTCGCGGCTCCCGCGTCGACGCCCCACGTCGGCTGATTAACAACGAGAACCGCCGGTTGTCGGTCGAGTTCACGCCCAACGATGAACTTTTGCAGGTTTCCGCCAGAAAGCGATCCTGCCGCAGGGTCCTCTCCGCTCTTGCGCACGTCCATCGCGTCGGCAATCCGCTTTGTCGCGGTCTTGACGGCACCGCGACGGATCACCTTGAGAAAAGAACCACCGAGGAAGCCCCTGCGGTCGGATTGGCTTCGCGCCAGCACAAGGTTGTCGGAAAGCTTCATGGCTGAGACGGCCGCATGGCCATGGCGTTCTTCCGGCACGAACCCGGCGCCAAGCAGACGCCGTGCCGTGATACCCTGGGTGCCCACCGCCTTCTTGCGGATGGTGATCGCATCCGGCGAGCTCACGGGATACTCTCCAGAGAGCGCATCGAAAAGTTCGCCCTGGCCGTTGCCGGCGACACCCGCAATCGCCAGGATCTCGCCCGACCGAACCGTCAGGGATACGTCCTTGAGGGGCATGGCAAAGGGCGTGCGGGCGGAGACGGAAAGATTGCTGACGGAAAGCTGCACGTCGCCCTTGTTGCCACGATCGGGATGAGTGACGGTTGCGACGTCGCTGCCAACCATCATGCGGGCAAGCGAGGCAGGCGTTTCCTGGCGTGGATCACAGGCGCCGGTGACGCTTCCGTTGCGCAACACGGTCGCCCGGTCGCAGATGCGCTGAACCTCCTCGAGCCGATGACTGATGTAGAGGACCGATTTGCCCTCCGCCTTCAGCTTGAAGAGTGTTTCGAAAAGCTTGTCGGCCTCCTGCGGCGTCAGCACCGAAGTCGGCTCATCGAGGATAATGAGTTTGGGGTTTTGCAGCAGCGCACGCACGATCTCGATGCGCTGGCGTTCGCCGACGGAAAGATCGGCGACGTGGGCATGAGGGTCGAGCGGCAATCCATAGGCGCGCGAGAGCGCCCTTGCTTCTTCCGCAATCCTGCCGATCGGAATGCTGTCATCAAGGGAAAGCGCGATGTTTTCAGCAACCGTCAACGCCTCGAAGAGCGAGAAGTGTTGAAAGACCATGCCGATGCCGAGCTTGCGGGCATCACCCGGCGAACCGATCGAAACCGGCTGGCCCTCCCACAGGATATGGCCCTCGGTCGGTTCGAGTACGCCGAACAGCATCTTGACGAGCGTCGATTTGCCGGCGCCGTTTTCACCAAGGAGAGCATGGATTTCGCCGTGGGCGATATCGAGGTCGATGTGGTTGCAGGCAGCAAAGCTGCCGAAGAGTTTCGTCAGTTGCTGGACAGACAATAACGCGCCGGAACCCGGCACATCAGATAACGACACGTTCCCCTCATTTCTCTCTGCCGACCCTGCCCATTCGGGTCATTATGGGATCAGCAGCGTAGTTCCGGTAGTTCTTCTGGACTCCAGATCCATGTGAGCCCGTCCGACTTCACGCAATGGATAGGTTTGGTTGATATTGATACGCACTTTGTTGCTCAAAACAACATCAAATAACGCGTTTGCACAATTGGTTAGCTCTTCGCGTGTTGCGATGTAGGCGAAAAGCGTGGGCCGTGTTGCAAAGAGCGATCCCTTCTGCGCGAGCATGGCAAGGGTGAAGTTCTCGATCGGTCCTGAGGATTGGCCGAACGAGACGAACATGCCGAACCGTCGCAGGCAGTCGAGCGATTGCGGAAACGTGTCGCGGCCAATCGAGTCGTAGGCGATGTGGACCCCTGCCCCACCGGTGATCTCGCGCACGCGCTCTACAAAATTCTCGGTGTTATAGTTGATAACGTAGTCGTAGCCATGCTCGAGTGCCAAATGCACCTTGCTATCTGACCCCGCGGTGCCGATCACCGTTGCCCCGAGCGCCTTGGCCCATTGGCCTGCGATGAGGCCGACGCCACCGGCGGCGGCGTGAAACAGGATCGTCGTATCCGGGCCAACCTTGTATGTCCGGTTGAGCAGGTATTCCGCAGTCATTCCCTTCAACATCATCGAGGCTGCAGTTTCCAGGGGAATTCCATCCGGCACCTTGACGAGGTGCTTGGTCTCGACGTTCCGCTCGACGCTGTATGCGCCATCCGCACCGGCATAGGCGACCCGATCGCCAATTTTGAAATCCTCTACATCAGGCCCGACAGCGATGACAGTGCCAGCCGCTTCCTTGCCCGTCACGAAAGGCGTATGCGGCGCCTTGTAGAGACCTGTCCGGAAGTAGACGTCTATGAAGTTAAGGCCGATGGCTGCATGCTTGATCTGCACTTCGCCTGCGCCGGGCGGCGGCAGGTCGATATCGACATATTCAAGAACCTCGGGTCCACCGGTCCTGCTGAATGAGACCGCCTGCGTCTTTGCCATCGTCTTCTCCTAGGCTCTACGTCCAAGCGCCGGGAAGAACTGCAGCACGGCGCCGACGCAGTAGAGGTAGATACCGCTAAGGATAAAGAGGACAAGCGCCCACTGCGGGATCACGAAATGCGTCAGAAGCGCATACATTCCGAGCGCCGACCATAGGAAGAAAACACCGAGGTTGAGCGGACGCAGGCGCTGGACGCGGACAGGATGGAGAAAATTGATCGGCAGGAAGGTCAGGATGACGGAAACGATGACGACGACAAGTGCTGTGATCGCGCTGGCATCGATGACGAAAAGCGTAAAGACGATCATGTTCCAGACTACTGGGAAGCCGGAGAAGAAGTACTCGTCCGTCTTCATTCCGGTATCCGCGTAGTAGATTGCACTCGATACGACGATCATGCCTGCCGCCACGAAGGACCATGGTTCGCCGATCATGCCACTCTGGTAGAGGGCAAAGGCCGGCAATAGAACGTAGGTGACATAGTCAATGATATTGTCGAGCGTATCGCCCGACCAGTTTGGCAGCACCTCCTTGACGCTCACCTTGCGGGCAATCGGTCCGTCGATACCGTCAACTAGAAGCGCAAGGCCGAGCCACCAGAACATGTCGATGAACCGGTGCTCGGCAGCAGCGACCACGCCGAGGAACGCGAGAAAAGATCCGGATGCCGTCAGAATATGGACGGAAAATGCGCGCATCTCCGCGTAAGGTACGCGCTTGTAATTGAAAATCTTCATGTTTCCCCGAGCAGCCTATGGCGTCCGCGCATGGCAGACGCGGTTTTTGGCTTAATATGCATCCTTTGCTTCGCTTCGCCAGCGCAAAAGCGACGAAGCGACGCAAGGGGCAGGAATCCTGACGATGACACGCATATTTCGTGCAAGTCGCATGAGAAAGAATGGATTACCTTTAATCCCGACACTATTTGTAATATCTCGCTGGCATCGATAACATTGTGCGATGAATACGGGATCCGATACCGAAATGAACGCCCCTGCAAAAACCGAAGACTTCGCCTCCCCGATTCCGGCCGGAGTCTATGCCGAAACCGTGCTTAGCGTGACGCATTATACGGACCGCTTGTTCCGGTTCACGATGACGCGCCCGCAGGGTTTCCGTTTCCGGTCCGGCGAATTCGCGATGATCGGGCTGATGGTCGAAGGCAAGCCGATTTTCCGCGCCTATTCGATCGCAAGCCCCGCTTGGGCGGAGGAGCTGGAGTTTTTCTCGATCAAGGTCCCGGATGGTCCGCTGACCTCGCATCTGCAGGCGATCAAGCCAGGCGACCAGGTTCTGATGCGCAAGAAGCCGACGGGCACGCTGGTGCTTGACGCGCTGACGCCCGGCCGTCGTCTCTATATGTTTTCGACCGGCACCGGTATCGCCCCCTTCGCGAGCCTGATCCGCGATCCAGAAACCTACGAGAAGTACGAGGAAGTCATCCTCACGCACACGACCCGCGACGTAGCGGAACTGAAGTACGGCTTCGATCTCGTCGAGGAAATCAAGAACGACGAACTTCTGCAGGAGATAGTCGGCGACAAGCTGCGCCACTACGCGACGGTCACCCGCGAAGACTTCGCCTATCGCGGCCGCATCACGGATTTGATCTCGGCGGGCAAGCTTTTCACCGATCTCGGCGTTCCGCCGCTCGATCCATCAATCGATCGCGGTATGATCTGCGGGTCCTCGGCGATGCTGAAAGATACCAAGGAACTGCTGGAAAAGGCTGGCCTCAACGAGGGCGCAAACAGCAAGCCGGCGGAGTTCGTTATCGAGCGGGCATTCGTCGGCTAAATCAGCCAAGATAGAAGCGTTCACGGCCCCGAAATGGGGCCGTTTTCAATTGTGGCCACTGAGATACTCGATGAGGGCGCCCATCGTCCGGTTGGCGTCCTGGGATCTGCCCTGCTGAATGGCCCGTATGACCTCGACGTGCAGAGAGATGGATTGATCCATCCTGTCGGGACTGCTGGATGCAGACCAGAGCCGACGGGAATGGGTCTGAACCGGTCCGAGCGCCGATGTTATGAAACTGTTCGGGCAGGCTTCTTCCAGGATTTCGTCAAAGGTCTTGTCCGCGGCGAAGAATGCTGCCAAGTCGCCGGTCGTGGCGGACATTTCCATCGTCTGGGCACATTCACCCAGTTCCCTGCGCTGCTCTGATGTCGCAAAGTCGGCTGCCAGGGCGGCAGCGATCGGCTCGAGCTCGCGGCGAACCTGCATGACGTTCTCATGGTCCGTCGGCTTGATTTCGGCCACCTGCAGCCCGACACGCGGCTTCACCACGATGAGCCCTTGCCACGCCAGCTTCTGGATCGCTTCGCGCACCGGCGTGCGTCCGTGACCGGCAAGGTCGATCAGATGCTTCTCGGTAACCAAGGCGCCCGGCTGCAACGTCAGCGTCACGATCGCATGTTCCAGGGTGAGATAGGCACGGTGGCTGAGTGAGTTCTGCATCCGCGTATTCGGCTCCAGAAAGTGTATGCGTGTTGCGAAGCGACTGTAACGTTAATGATATATCAGCGTTCTTTCGAACGGCAAGCCGCGGGAGCGCCTGGATCTTCCGGCGATGCGTCTTCTCAATCACGGTGAAATGGCAAATGGCCTTGCAGCGAGTGGTGACGCAAGAGCGCTGGCCAGCGCCGAGCGCCTAACCCTATGAGGCATGCAGAGCAGCGGCCCGGCCGAAACCAGGCGCCTCCGCTCACTCGTGCCTCAACGCGTCGATCGGGTTGAGCTGCGCCGCACTGCGAGCGGGGAAGTAACCGAAGACCATCCCTATCGCGGCGGAGAACGCGAACGCCACAGCGATCATCGTGGGGCTGACCACGAACGGCACCTTCAGCACGGTCACTGCTCCATAACCAAGGCTGACCCCCAGCAAAATCCCTGCGATCCCACCAAACACGGAGAGTGCCACCGCCTCGACAAGGAACTGCAGCAGCACCTGGTTTTCCAGTGCGCCGATCGCCAGGCGTATGCCGATCTCGCGGGTGCGCTCGGTCACTGACACCAGCATGATGTTCATGATCCCGATCCCGCCGACAAGCAGGCTGATCGCGGCGACCGCTCCGAGCAAGCTGGTCAACAGTGTCGTGGTACCGGTCATTGCGTCAGCAATCTGCGTCATGTCATTGACGCTGAAGTCATCGTCACGTCCCGGTACGATCTTGCGCCGCTCCCGAAGCAGGTTTTCGGTTTCGGTCTGAACTTTCGATGTCGACACCCCGTCGCGCGCCGAGATCACGATCATCTGGACATTGGCGTTCGCTTTGCCGCCGACCCGGCGTTGATAGACCTTAACGGGCATGACGACGACATCGTCCTGATCGTTGCCCATGCCGGACTGGCCGCGCTTGGCAAGGACGCCGATGATGCTGCACGAAACCTTGCCGACGCGAATCTGCTGTCCCGTGGGATCGGCGGCGCCGAAGAGTTGCGAGCGTACCGTTTCTCCGAGGATGCAGCGCGGGCGTCCGCGTTCTTCCGCCGCGTCAAAGGTGCGGCCGATCGCCATGTCCCAGTCCTGCGCGATGAAGTAGTCGTTGTTCGTCCCCATCACGGTCGTCGAGTGGCTCTGCCCGCCGTAGATGACGGTCGCGGTCGTCTGATTGAGCGGCGCCGCGGCGCGCAGGCCATTGACCTGATCGCGAATGGCGTCGACGTCCTTGATCGTGAAGCGGCGTGCTTCCGAGCTTGGGCGACCAGGACCGAACTGACCCGGGCGCGCAAACAGCATGTTGGTGCCGAGCCGTGAAAGCTCGGCCGAAACCTGGGCGGTCGTACCGTTGCCGATCGTCACCAACGCGATGACGGCCGCCACCCCGATGACCACGCCGAGCACCGTGAGGAAGGAACGAAGCATGTTCCGGCTGATCGCACGCAGCGCAAGTTTCAGCGTCTCAAAGAACATGATCCGCCCTCCCGCGATGCTCGACCTCGGTCTCGAGCTTGCCGTCTATGAAACGCAGCAGGCGCTGAGCGTAGGCAGCAATATCGGGCTCGTGCGTGACCATGACGATCGTGATGCCCTGTTCGCGGTTCAGTCGCGTCATCAGGTCCATGATCTCGACGCTGGTCTTCGTGTCCAGATTGCCGGTTGGCTCATCCGCGAGAAGCAGCGAGGGCTCGGTCACGATCGCCCGGGCAATCGCGACACGTTGCTGCTGGCCGCCGGACAGTTCCTGCGTCTTGTGATGCTCACGCCCGGAAAGCCCCACAAGCCCGAGCGCCTCCTTGGCCTTGCGGTGGCGCTCGCTTGCATGCATGCCGCGATAGATCAGCGGCAACTCGACATTCTCCAACGCCGAGGTGCGCGGCAGCAGGTTGAACCCCTGGAATACGAAGCCGAGCATATGACGGCGCAGCAATGTCAGTTGGCTGCGGTCGAAGCCCTGTGTTGAGACGCCTTGGAAAATGTAGTCGCCGTCGGTGGGCACATCGAGACAACCAAGAATGTTCATGGCCGTCGACTTGCCCGAGCCGGAAGGTCCCATGATGGCGACGAATTCGTGTTCGCGGATCGACAGATCCACCCGGTCGAGGGCGCGGATGGCCGCCTCTCCCTGACCATAGATCTTCGAGACCTGCTTGAATTCGATAAGTGCCGGGCTCTGCATCGTGAGCCTCGCCTACTTCGCCTGCGTAGCGTCGGTAATCACCGCATCGCTTTCCTTCAGGTCACCGGAAACGATCTGAGTGAATTGCCCGTCGGAAGACCCCACCTGGATGATCACTGGTGCCGGCTTGCCTGCTTTCAGCAGCCATACGCGCCGCTTTGCTCCGGTCAGGGCTTCGCCTTGGTTGCCGCTCCGTGGCCCCATGCGCGGTGGTCGGAGCAGGCCGAAGATGCCGCGGCCGCGGGGAGACTCTGCAGCCGGGGGGGCATAGCGAAGGGCCGAATTTGGGATCATCAGGGTATTCTCGACTGCCTCAACGGTGACATCAGCCGTCGCGGTCATGCCAGGACGCAGCAACAGGTCAGCATTGTCGACCGACAGGATCGCCTTGTAGGTCACAACGTTGTTCGTGGTCTCGGATGCAAATCGAATCTGCTTGATCTCGGCCGGAAAGGTCCGGTTGGGATAGGCATCAACCGTGAACGTCGCCTTCTGGCCGACGGCAATCTGACCGACATCGGCCTCGTCGACATCGACCTGCAGTTCCATCTTCCGCAGATCGCCGGCGATGACGAACAGCACCGGCGCGGACAAGGACGCTGCGACCGTTGCGCCGGGATCGACCGAACGCGTGAGAATCACACCGTTGATCGGCGAGACGATCTTCGCCTTGGCGAGGTTGACTTCGGCCAGCCGCAGATCGGCCTCCGCAGAGAGGACGGCAGCGACGTTGATGTCCTTTGCGGCAACCGCGGAATCGAACTTGTAGCGCGCATCTTCGAGGCTCTGCTGCGTAGAAACGTTGCTCTGAACGAGGTTGCGGGCTCGCTGGAACGAGCTCTGGGCCGACTCGAGGTCGGCGGTCGCCTTCACGACATTCGCTTTGGCCGAATCGAGTTTCGCCCGCGAACTCTTGACGTCCGCCTCAAGCTTGTTCGTATCGAGAGCGGCAAGAACCTCGCCGGCCTTGACCTCGCTGTTATAGTCGACGTTCACTTCGCGAACCGTTCCCGACAGCTCGCTTGATATATCCACTTGCTCTGTCGGCTGCACGGATCCGGTTGCCGTAACCAGCACGGTCAGGTCGCCGCGTTTGATAGGTTGAGTGGCGTAGCTGTATTGGTTGCCTTCTTGCCGCGCATAGAAATAGGCCACCCCGCCGGCCGCAAGAATCAGCAGAAGCAATACCAATAGGCGACCACGCCAACGGCCCTTCGACTGTTTGCGTGAAGCCGCAAGGACGGTCGCCAGGTCGGCGCTCGCCTTGGTCGGCTTGGTTTCGTGCATAGTCTTGACGTCGTTCATTCCGGCCTCGATCAACATGCTGCCAACGCAGCCGCCAGCAAGATGATCATGTCGAAGCTGAACGGCAGATTAGCATCGGCCCGGATTGGCACGAAATGACGGTCGAATGAAATGAAATCTTGGTAATGAAAGTTCAGTTTCCGTAGGCTGAAATGGGACCGAGAGGATTCGCTTTGTATTGGCCGTCGCTCTTAAGCTGGCCTTCGACCTCTTCGATCTGCAGCCGCTGAAACTGCAGAACCGTCGTGGAGAGCTGCAGCCCCTCGCCGGACTGACCGAGTGATGGCCACACCGCAACGGCGACAAAAGCGAATCAACTCGATTTGCTGCAGTCCTTATGCGTTTGATAGAACCATCAATGAACCGGTAGACGCCGCTTGGCGGCCATGAGCAGATCGAGTTCCGTGGCCGATGGCCCGAACTTCTCATAGAGCCGCTTTGCCTCGGTTTCCTCTAGTCTATACTTCCTGGCAAACTCACCGAGGCTGTAAGGTCGCCCGCGCAACACTTTTCGGGTGGTCGTTGTGGGTGTGGTCACACTGGTCATCGCAGTCTCCTTGTCTGTACAAGAAGCTAGCTAGAGCGTCATGTGACTTTGTGAAGGTATCGACCAGCCTCGGAAAGGATTGATTCGATTAAATCTTTTTCGGTGGAACCTTCTGATCCGTCGCGCATTTATATGCTGAGATTGTGAGCCGAGCCAAGCGGACTCGGCGGCGCGAAAGTATACCCGGATTTTTCCGCTTTCTCCGGGTCGTCAACACTATATTCGAACTTTCGTCCGCCCGGTTCATGACCTCGTTTCCCCCAACTTTTACAAAGCGCCTTCGGGCGCTTTTCTTTTTGGCCGTTTCCAGGGGGCCGCCTTTTCAGGCCCAGTCGCAAGAAATGTGCCTAATGCACAGGGAACGGTGATTTTTTGGTTGACCGCAATGGGGCACCTGCATATGTTCCGCGCACTTCCAGCCGGACGCACCGCTCGGCTTCAGGGAGAGCGTAGCTCAGCCGGTAGAGCAACTGACTTTTAATCAGTAGGTCTCGGGTTCGAACCCCGACGCTCTCACCATGAAATCAAAGACTTAGTATAGTTTGGGACGGCGACTGCCTTGCGTCCTCGCACCACGTTCGTGTCTAATAGCTGCACGGGCGGCCGTTACTAGGTCTGAACCCATCTGCACAGGCTGGATTTACAGAGCGATCGCGTAGATAGGCCGATGACGACCCGATTGATGAGGTCTGATCAGGGTTTGTGGTGCAGGCTGAGGTGATTGTGGAAAGGCCGATCAGCGCCACGGCCGCCAGAAATGTGAGAAATATGTGCGTCCGCGCTCCTCCGGGAGGGCCATTGCTCACCGCCGCGCGCGCAATCTAGCGTGTCATCGCAAGCCCGGGCGAGAATTACGGCGCCCTTTGCCAGGCACAGTTCACGAATCCGCTACCGCCGGCGAGTTCCAGATCCTCTGGGGCATCGCTATGCGGCGTGAGGCACGATGAAGCGAAACTCACCTGATTTTATCCGACAGGTCGCAGATTTTCGTCCTGTAGGTAGTGGGTTGAACTCCACTCCGTGATGTCATCACTCTACTGGCGTGCTGAAACGCTATTCACTACCCCGGTGCCGCGATGCCTGGATGTGCGGAGATCTTTCCTGCGGGCAAATGCTGCTGCCTTGCCCGCAGATCCGGTGTCCTCGTCCTCGCCCCATTAGCAATGTGACGCCTATCAATGCGACGTCGCCTTCCTGCTGGCCAACAACAGAATGTAGTCATCCGCTGCATCCGCTATTGCCATCGCCACTTCCGCCGGCGCCCACCCCTTTAGTTGCGCATCGCGGATGATCTGATGGAGCGCGGGTTCAACATCGGCGCGGCAATCGAGCAGGCGTTGATCATGAGTAGTGTCATTACGAACCGATTGAAGATTAATCATAGCTAGAACCCCTCTCATGTGAGGAAGCTACCATGACATAGATTGCAGGTTGAGCAAGCAAATGCTTAAGGAAACGCGCGATTTCGTTGAGAATGAGCTTTTTCGATGACACAAGGGGGGTCGGCAAAGCGATTCACGGTATAATCAGCCATCTGAAACCATCACGGAAGTGTGATGGATTTTGCGGGCGCCATCCGACGAGAGAGCTCCGGACTCGTCTTCCGGAACAAAACTGATCGCATATTGGTATTATTCCTACGCGACTGATATACCGGAAAGTACGACGATTGGTATGCATTTCCGACGTTGTCGTCAAAACGTGATGACCCCGTGATATGGTGTTTTGTTCGCGACTTGCCAGCTGATGAATTTGTGCCTGCCTGGCGGAACCATTCAGCATCTCTCAAGGCGCACTCGACACCACGTCGAGTGTTTTGCAAAAGGACGTCCAGTGGTTGTGGCTGGGTTAAGGGGGGCCGTCGAAGATTGTTCGGAAAGTGTGTTTGAAGGGATGTGAGGTCGATCGCACGGACTTTGCCGCCGTTGTCCTCGTTTTAGGGCGAACACATTTGCGTTGCGCAACCAAACGGATCGCCTATCTTTTCTCTCGGGGGAATTGAGTCTGACTGCCGGCATTGGACATTTGCGCAGCCTTTGCGTTTGACCTGCCTTACGCTGCCAAAAGCATACCTCTTCTGCCATGCACTGCCCCGGCCGTTACAGAGGCCTCAATTTCCGCCTCGAGCGTTGACTTCGTAGTTTCTCTGGAAGGAAAATCATATGGAAGACGCAGGCGTAGGTTGGGTAGCAGCTATCATTATCGGCGGCATTGCCGGGTGGCTGGCGGAAAAGTTCATGAACAGCAACATGGGCCTGTTGATGAACATCATTCTTGGCATTGTGGGCGCGATCGTTGCGAACGCCATCCTCTCTGGGCTGGGCATCGCGCTTGCCGGCTGGCTCGGGTATTTGATTGCTGGCTTCGTCGGCGCGTGCCTGCTCATTGCCGTTGGGCGAGTCATTCGTCGCTAGTTAAAAACCAAAAGCCGGGCGCCAACACGCCCGGCCCTTGCCTGGTCAAACGCCGTTCGATCTATCGACGGCTCATCAATCCGAAAAGGTAAGCGACGCCGGCTGTCACGGCGAGCGCGAAGATAGGTTCCTCCCTTACCTTGTCGCGCAGCCGCTCCGTCATGACCGATGCCTCGTCGGCGACGGCGGTCTTGGCGCCGTGTCCAAGCGCCACAACGCTTTCGGACAGGCGTGCAAGGTCTTCGCGCAATGCGGCGACCTGTGCGGAAAGATCGTCTGCCGCGATCTCCGCCTTCACACGCGCGGTTGCGGACTGGGCGGAGGCGGTTTTCATATCGGCCATGGTCTGCTCCTCTTTTTCCGGATGCTCTTCAACGAATTAGTGCTGGGAAAGGTTCCGATGTCCGGTCTCTTTTGCGGCGCCAGGCGCTCCAGTATGACTGCACATATAGTGCAGATGTTTTCGTGCGATAACCCTTCATTTCCTGCTGGCTTTGTTCTAAGGAACGTCAAAAGCTTTGCCCGCGAACGGGCGAATATAATGCGAGGTTTGCGTTTCGATGTTCGATCTTCTGCGAAGAGCTGCTCACACCTGGGTTGCCAAGCTCCTCATGCTGCTACTTGTCGCCTCTTTTGGTATTTGGGGCGTGTCGCGCTCACTGATATCGGGCGGCACGAGCACGACGGTTGTCAGCGTCGGAGACCAGCACGTCGACGTCAACGAGTTTCGCCTGGCCTACCAGCGGCAGGTCGCAAATCTCAGCCAGCAGTTCGGCATGCGCCTGACACCCGAGCAGGCCCGGGCCTTCGGTGTGGAGCAGCAGGTTCTGGCACAGTTGGTCGCCGGCGCATCGCTCGATCAGTTGGCGGAAGACATGAACCTTGGCCTGTCGCAGGATCGGCTTGCGCAGCTGATCGGCGACGATCCAGCCTTCAAGGCGGTGAATGGCCAGTTCGACCGTACCCTCTTTACGTCGCGCCTGCGCAATGCCGGCATCCGCGAAGATGATTACATCAAGGAGCGCAGCAAGGTCGCCGTTCGGAGCCAGATCGTCGATGCAGTATCGAACGGCTTCACGGCGCCGAAAACGCTCGTCGATGCGCTCAAGCTTTACCGCCAGGAAAGTCGCGGTATCGAGTACCTGCTGCTGACCAACGCCAATATCGAGCCGATCAAGGCGCCTGCCGAGGATGTCCTCGCCAAGTGGTTCGAAGGCGCCAAGACGCGCTTCCGCGCGCCGGAATACCGCAAGATCGCGTTCCTGAAGCTGCAACCGGAAGACATCGCCGATGCCGCCTCCGTTACGGACGACCAGATCCGCGAGGATTTCGAAAAGCGAAAGGAGAGCTTCCGCACGCCAGAGGCCCGTACGATCGAGCAGTTGACCTTCCAGAACAAGGATCTTGCCAATGCCGCGCTGGCCGCGCTGAAGACCGGCACGACGTTCGATCAACTGGTGACCGATCAGGGCAAGACGGCAGCGGACGTGTTCCTGGGCGAGTTCTCCAAGGACAAGGTGCCGGATCAGGCGATCGCGGATGCGGCCTTCGCCGTCTCGAAGGATGGCGGAACGACGACCGTTGTCGATGGCACCTTCGGCCCGGTCATCGTCCGTGTCAGCAACATCAAGCCCGAGAGCGTCAAGACCCTTGACGAGGTCAAGGAAGAGATCCGCAAGCAATTGGCCGTTTCCAACGCCTCGCAGGAACTCATCAACGTTCACGATCAGATCGAGGATCTGCGCGGGTCGGGCTCGACGCTGGAACAGATTGCAGAGCAGCTCAAGCTCAAGGCGATCGTGATCGACGCCGTCGATGCGACCGGTCTCGATAGGGACGGCAACGAGGTCAAGGATATTCCGGCCAAGCAGCAGGTTCTTGGGGCTGCCTTCAAGACTGAGGCTGGGGCAGACGCTCCTTCCCTCTCGATCGGCACCGACGGCTATCTTTGGTTCGACGTCCGCGACATCACGCCGGAGCGTGATCGGCCGCTCAGCGAAGTGAAGGATAAGGCAATCGCCGACTGGACCGCCGAACAGCAGAAGCTCGAACTCGCCAAAAAAGCCGAAGAGCTGAAGCAGCAGGCGCAGAAGGGAACGTCGCTGGCCGATATCGCTGCACCGCTCGGCATTACGGTCGAAAGCAAGAGTGGTATCACCCGCGGCACCGACGACGCCGTTCTCGGCAGGGCCGGTGTCATTGCCGCGTTCTCCGGCCCGATCGACACCATTGCCAGCGCCGTTGGTGGCGACCCGACGACGCAGATTCTGCTCAAGGTCACTGAAGTCAACACGGAACCGACGGGTGACGTTCTCAACAACCAGGACCAACAGATCACGTCAACTGCAAACGCTGCCGGCGACGACATTCTTGATCAGATGGTCAACTTGCTGCAGACGCAGTACGGCGCATCGGTCAATCAACCTCTCGCCGAACAGGCGGCAGTCCGCTAAGGGGAACATTAAGCGCATGACCGATCTGAAGCCGCTTTTGGCGAAGGCTGCAAGCCGCGAGCCTCTGACACGTGAGGAGGCCCGCGAGGCCTTCGACATACTGATGTCCGGTCAGGCAACCCCTTCGCAGATCGGGGGCTTCCTGATGGCACTGCGCGTACGCGGTGAGACGGTCGACGAGATTGTCGGCGCTGTGACGACGATGCGCTCCAAGATGCTGACCGTCGATGCCCCGGCGGATGCAATCGACATCGTCGGGACCGGCGGTGACGCAAGCGGGACCTACAATATCTCGACGCTGGCTGCCCTTATCGTGGCCGGTGCGGGTGTCCCTGTTGCAAAGCATGGCAATCGGGCACTGAGCTCGAAATCGGGCGCCGCCGACAGCCTCGCTGCCCTCGGCGTCAAGCTGGATGTAACGCCCGAGGTGATCTCGCGCTGCATTCGCGAAGCTGGCGTGGGCTTCATGTTTGCCCAGCAGCATCACTCTGCGATGCGTCACGTTGGACCCACGCGTGTCGAACTTGGCACGCGCACCATCTTCAATCTGCTTGGCCCTCTCTCCAATCCGGCCGGTGTCCGCCGCCAGTTACTTGGCGTTTACGCGCCGCAGTGGGTCGTTCCGATTGCCGAGGTCATGCGCGATCTCGGCTCGGAAAGCGTGTGGGTTGTCCACGGCAACGGCCTCGACGAAATCACCACGACGGGACAGACGAGCGTCGCGGCACTCGAGGGCGGCAAGATCCGCACCTTCGAACTGTCGCCCGCGGATTTCGGCGTAGAACCTTGCCGGCTGGAAGCCATCAAGGGTGGCGACGGCGTGGTGAATGCGGCGGCGCTGCGCGACGTCCTGAGCGGCGCAAAGAACGCGTACCGCGATATCGCGCTCGCCAACGCAGCGGCCTCGCTGGTGATCTCCGGCAAGGCTGAGATGCTGAAGGATGGCATGCGGCTTGCTGCGCAATCGCTGGATAGCGGTGCGACGGCGGCAGCCCTCGATAAACTCGTCGCCGTGTCGAACGACATCGACTAGGATAGAGCCATGACCGACATCCTGAAGAAAATCGAACTATACAAGCGGGAAGAGATCGCCGCCGCAAAGACGAAAGTGTCGCTGGCCGACCTGAAGGCGATGCAGGCGGATCAATCGGCGCCGCGCGGCTTCCACCGCTCGCTCGTTGCAAAACGTGAGGCCGGCCAGTACGGCCTGATCGCCGAGATCAAGAAGGCCAGTCCTTCCAAAGGACTGATCAGACCCGACTTCGACCCGCCGTCGCTGGCCAAGGCCTATGAACTCGGAGGCGCGGCATGTCTTTCGGTGTTGACGGACACGCCAAGTTTCCAGGGCGCGCCGGAATTTCTGATGGCGGCACGTGCCGCCTGTTCGCTGCCGGCGCTGCGCAAGGACTTCATGTTCGAGACCTATCAGGTGCAAGAAGCCCGCGCCTGGGGTGCCGATTGCATTCTCCTGATCATGGCGTCGCTTTCCGATGACGATGCAAACCGTCTCGAGGACGAGGCCTTCGGCCTCGGCATGGATGTACTGGTGGAAGTTCACGATGCCGAGGAAATGGAGCGTGCGCTGAAGCTCTCCTCCCCGCTCGTTGGCATCAACAATCGCAATCTGCGGACATTCGAAGTCAGCCTCGAAGTCAGCGAAAAGCTGGCGCCGATGGTTCCAGAGGATCGCCTGTTGGTTGGCGAAAGCGGCATATTCACGAACGCGGATTGCAAGCGCCTACAGGCGGTAGGCATCAACACGTTCCTGGTTGGCGAGAGCCTGATGCGCAAAGAAGATGTTACGGCGGCGACGCGCGCGCTCCTATTCGCCGAAGCCGCTCAGGCGGCCGAGTGATATGAGCGGCCAATCCGGTCTCACGCACATTGATGCCTCCGGCGAGGCGCATATGGTCGATGTCGGCGATAAGGCCGAAACCACAAGGATCGCGACCGCCGAGGGGCACGTGCGGATGGCGACGGCAACGCTCGATCTCATTCGCGCGGGCAACGCGAAAAAGGGCGACGTGATCGGCACGGCGCGCCTTGCCGGCATCATGGCGGCCAAGCAGACGAGCAACCTCATCCCGCTCTGCCACCCCCTGATGTTGACGAAAGTCTCGGTCGACATCACGGAGGATGCCGATCTCCCTGGCTTGCGCGTCACCGCAACGGCAAAGCTGACGGGCAAGACGGGCGTCGAAATGGAAGCCCTGACAGCCGTTTCCGTCGCCTGCCTGACGATCTACGACATGGCCAAGGCCGCCGATAAGGCCATGGAAATCGGAGGCATCCGGCTACTCGAAAAATCTGGCGGCAAGTCTGGAGACTTTCGTCATCCGGAGTACGGCAAATGAGCTTGCTGCCGGTTGCTGAGGCGCAGGATCGCCTGCTGTCGCGTGCTGAGCCAATCGAGACCCTTGAAACAGTCCCCTTGCCGGAGGCCGACGGTCGTGTGCTCGCGACCGATGTTGCAGCCCGGTTGACCCAGCCGCCTTTCGACGCGTCAGCGATGGATGGGTACGCCTTGCGCGGTGACGACGCCCCTCAGCCCGGCAGTCAGTTGAAGCTCATAGGGATGTCGTCCGCCGGGCACGGGTTTGAGGGCGTTGTCGGCAAGGGCGAGACCGTCCGTATATTCACCGGCGCCCCGGTTCCGTCCGGTGCGGATAGCGTCTTGCTGCAGGAGGATGCGGAAAAAATCGAGGGTGGCATCCGCACGACCTTTGCAGTTCGTCCCGGCCAGCACGTCCGGCCTCGCGGCCAGGACTTTCTCGAAGGCGAAGCGGTGCTGAAGGCCGGCACTGTATTGGACTTCTCTCGCCTGACCGTAGCGGCCGGAATGAACCACGCGACCCTTGAGGTCCGGCGCAAGCCGGTGGTTGCGTTGCTTGCGACCGGCGACGAATTGTTGCCACCTGGAAGCTCGCCCGCTCCCGCGCAGATCATTGCGTCTAGCACCTTTGGCATCGCTGCCATGGCCCGCAAGGCGGGCGCCGAGGTTCTTGACCTCGGAATCGTCCCCGACGACAAAGCCGCGATTTCGGCGGCGGTCGAGCGCGCAAGGCGGGCCGAGGTCGATGTCATCGTGACGCTCGGCGGAGCGTCGGTGGGCGACCATGATCTGGTGCAGGCAACGCTGGTCGCATCGGGCATGAAGCTCGATTTTTGGCGGATTGCCATGCGCCCGGGCAAACCCTTGATGGTCGGCAGCCTCGGCGAAACCCATGTGATTGGCCTGCCTGGTAATCCGGTGTCGAGCCTGGTCTGCGGGATCCTGTTCCTTGAACCGTTGATCCGAAAACTGGCTTCGCTGCCACCAGTCAGACGCGAGGCGACCGTAGAGGCGGCTGCGACGCTTCGTGCCAACGACCAGCGGCAGGACTATGTCCGAGCCACGCTGTCGCGATCGTCATCTGGCGCGCTGGCGACAAGGCCGTTCACCAAGCAGGACTCGTCCATGATGAAGATCTTCGCCGAGGCCGACTGCTTGATCGTTCGTCCACCGCATGCACCGGAACTGCCCGCCGGAAGTCCCTGCCCAGTGATAATGCTGAGGCCGGACCTTCTGGACTGAGGCCGTCCAGTCTGCCCTGGTTACTTCTTGGGAATAGAAAGCAGGATTGAGATGACGAAGCAGTCTGTCAAAGACACGCAGGCAATGCTGTCAGGCATGACGCCTGCGCTGATGGCAGGTGAATTCGTATTCTGCGTGACCTCAGACGAGGATGTGGCTCGGCTTGTGGGTCCCGATGCATTGGCATGGTTTCGGGAGCAAGAAGGGATCTCCCTGATCCTCTCGAGAGGCCGAGCTGCGGAACTCGGCTTTAATTGCGATGCGCCGATGCGGCGTATCGTTCTTGAAGTCTTTTCGTCGCTGGAAGGTGTCGGCCTGACGGCCGCGGTTGCTTCTGCGTTGGCAGCCCGCTCAATCCCGTGCAACATGGTAGCGGCCTACCATCACGATCATGTCTTCGTTCCAGTCGCCATGGCGGATTTGGCGCTCGAGATCTTGCTTAAACTACAAGAAACGTCGTCGGCCTAGGCGTCGTCTTTGATCAGCCGGCGTCCGCCAGAGTGAACACGCCGCCGATCGCCCCCTGCCCGGTCGAACCGTCGCCGAAATCGGGGACAGCGTATTCAGCGACCAGCTTTAGGGCTGCGAGTGGCAGCGACTGCCTGCGTGGATCTCCGATGAGCACATCGACGCCTGCCTTGCGACTGGCCGCAAGGAACGGCAAAACCCTCCCGGCAAGCTGGGGATTGTAGAAGACGTCCCCAGCGAGGATGACATCGACATCCGGCGGTGGGCCGGCAAGCACGTCAGCGCTCGTCACTTCGATCGCGACGCCGTTCGCTGCCGCGTTGAGGCCGATCGCCGCGATAGCGTTCGTGTCGATCTCGGCTGCGATCACGAGGGATGCTCCGCATTTTCGGGCCACGATCCCGACGATGCCGGACCCTGCGCCGAGATCGAGGACGCGGCGGCCACTAACGATGTCCGGATAATTCAGAATATGCCGAGCGAGCAGCGTTCCACCAGCCCAGTTGTAGGCCCAGTACGGCGGCGCATCCACCGCGTCGCTGGTTCTGAGGCGCGACAGCCCACTGCCGGGATGAGCCGTGTAGAGAACTATCTCCTGCAGGCCGGGTGCGGGTTTCAGGTGAAGGTTTTCGACGATAAAGGCGCGGACATCCCGCGGAAAGAAAGCATCGCGATTTGGTTCAGCCTCAGGATGGCGGTGTCCGCTCATTCCGCTCGGCCGGATCAATAATTCTTCATCGCCAGATGCGGTATGCCGCCATCAGGGAATTCGTCGCCGAAGGCGGCAAATCCGAAGCGTTCGTAGAGTGCTATTTTATCGCTTTGCGCCGTCAGATAAAACCGGTTCTCACGGGCAGATCGGTGCTCGTTCATCGCATAGGTCAACATCGCGCTTGCGACACCATGTCCGCGCCATGCCTTGCCGACGGCGACGCGGCCGATCTTCACATGCTCGTTCGCATGGATGATCCTGAGCGTCCCGCAGACCTCACCGCCTGCAACCGCGACGACATGATGCGCAGTAAGATCAAGCGCATCGAATTCTTCATCGGCGGGTACATTCTGTTCGGCTACAAAGACCGCGCGCCGGAGCTTGAACGCCTCATTGCAAAGGGTACTGAAAACAGGAACCGTTAAAACGATGGTATCTGCCATTGTCCTCTCCGCGGGTTCAAGCGGCGACGCAAGGCCGCGCCGCCGGTGGGATCATTATGCCTTCTTTTTCGAGAACTTGGGCTTGGGGCCGCTGCCGCCCTTGCCCTCGAACTTCGGCTTGCCCGGCTTCTTGCCCCAAGGCTTCGAGTCGCGTCGCTCGTCGCTCCCGCCCTCGCCGCGGGCTTCCTTGCGGAAATTGCCTTTGGGGCGCTCATCCGTGAATTCACGACGCTCGCCAAAGGCCTTCTTGCCGGCATAGGGTTTTGCGGCGGTAGGTTTGCTGAAATCAGGCGTGCCGTTCAGCGGCGTCACGCGGATGCCGCGCTCCATCGTCTTGTTTGGACCGATCGACTGCAGGAAGCTGTCGGCGCTGGCCGCGGAAATCTCGACGTAGGTTTCCTCGGGCTGCATCTTGATCGCGCCGATCTCGCGCTTGGTCAGATTGCCATTCCGACAAAGCATCGGGATCAACCATCGCGGCTCTGCATTCTGCTTGCGACCGACCGAAATCGAAAACCAGACGCTCGCGCCGAAGTCGTCGCGCGGACCTTTCTGATAAGGCTCCCGTAAACCCTCGGCATGCTCGCGGCGCTTGCCGCCACGGCTGTCCTGGACCGAGACCTCGATCAGATCCTCCGGCGCGGACTGGTTCGAACGATAGAGGTTGACGAAGGCAGCAGCGAGCTTTTCGGCGCCATGCGTATCGAGAAGCCGCTTGACCAGGTCCTGGGCTTCCTCGCTCGAGGCTTCATCAAAGATGGGGTCGGCAAGCAGACGGACTTCGTCACGTGCTGTGACCTCCTCCGCTGACGGTGGACGAGCCCAGGCGGCCGAGATGCCGGCGTTGTCGAGAAGACGCTCTGCCTTGCGGCGGAGGTTCAGCGGCACGATCAGCGCGCTGACGCCCTTGCGGCCGGCGCGACCGGTGCGGCCGCTGCGATGAAGCAGGGTTTCGGGATTGGTCGGCAGGTCGGCATGAATAACAAGGTCAAGACCCGGCAGGTCGATACCGCGGGCGGCGACATCCGTTGCGATGCAGACCCGGGCGCGTCCATCCCGCATTGCCTGCAGCGCGTGGCTGCGCTCGTTCTGCGTCAGCTCGCCCGACAAGGCGACGACGTTGAAGTTGCGATTGTGAAAGCGGGCCGTCAGATGGTTCACCGCCGCGCGTGTCGAACAGAATACGATGGCGTTGGTCGCTTCGTAGTAGCGCAGGACATTGATGATCGCGTTCTCGCGGTCGCTCGGCGACACGACAAGAGCCCGGTATTCGATGTCGCCGTGCTGCTTTTCCTCGGTGGCCGTTGCGATCCGGACAGCGTTCTTCTGATAGCTCTTCGCGAGTTTCGCGATGGCTGCCGGAACCGTCGCCGAGAACATCAGCGTGCGACGGTCATCGGGGGAGGAATCCAGAATGAACTCCAGATCTTCGCGGAAGCCGAGATCGAGCATTTCATCGGCTTCATCAAGTACAACAGCCTTGAGGCCGGAAATGTCGAGCGCATTGCGCCTGATATGATCGCAGAGGCGACCGGGAGTGCCGACAACGATATGGGAGCCACGCTCCAGCGCACGGCGCTCGCTGCGGATGTCCATGCCGCCGACGCAGCTGACAATCAGCGCGCCCGTCGCTTCATAAAGCCATTCGAGTTCGCGCTTGACCTGCAGCGCGAGTTCGCGGGTCGGTGCGATCACAAGAGCCAGCGGTTCGGCTGCAGGGCCAAAGCGTTCCGCGTCCTCGAGCAGCGTCGGCGCCAGCGCGAGGCCGAAGGCTACGGTCTTGCCGGAGCCGGTCTGGGCCGAAACGAGGGCGTCCGACGCGGCGAGCGCCGGGTCGAGCATGGACTTTTGAACCGGCGTCAGCTCGGTGTAACCGCGCTTCACCAACGCCTTGGCGATCGCCGGAACGACGCCGTTAAAATCTGTCATGTTGTCTATCTTTCGGAAGTCTCACGCGCATGTTGCGCCCTGGCCGGCAATTGCCGGTGGAGAAGTTGGCCGTTCCTACTTGGTCAGGCGGCAAATGTCAAAGCGGATGTCCCTGCCATAGCCACACGTCGATGCCTTCGCTTCTGCCACGAATGCGTGCTTTTGCAGGGCCCTCGAGCCGGCCGGCGCGAAGCGGCGCGCTATCGGCGCCTGCCGCCTTCATCAGTGCGGCGCTCAACGCCAGTTCGACACCACGCTCTGCCGCGACCTCCATCAGGCGGCTGGCGACATTCACGGTGTCACCGGTTGCGGTAATCTGCTGGCGGCTGCCGGTTCCTAGGCGCGAGGCAACGACCGGACCGCAATGAGCTCCAACCTTGAAACCAGTCTTTCGGCCGCTCAGCGCGGGATGTATTGCAAGCCAGGGACGCATTCGCCCGCACAGGCGAACGGCGCACGCGGCGGCTCGCGCGGCATCGTCATCGGCCGGTTGCGGCAAGCCGAAAAGAATCATCGCTCCATCGCCCATGAAGCTGGTGACCGCGCCGCCGTGCGAGCGCGCCTCTTCGTCGACCAGTTCAAAAAAGTCGCTGAGAACTTCGCGGACATTCGTCGCGCCGATTGCTTCGCTCAAGCCGGTGAAGCCGGAGAGGTCGATGAAGACGACTGCGGCGTCTTGCCGGACCGGCTTTGCGAGAAAGTTGGGATCGCGGGCGAGCCACTCTCCCAGGCCCGGGGCCTCGATGCGCTGCAGGAGGTCGCTTTGCGCCGCAAAGTGTGCGGCCTGGCGACGATCCATCCAGATCTCGGCGGCGCCGAAAAGCAGCACGGGCGGCAGCGCCGCTGCGATTGGCAATGCCGCACTGAACCAATAGCCGTGCGCGAAGGCGACAACGTTCAGGGCGGCCCATGCAAGCGCCGCCGACGCAATGATAGCGTAGCCGATGGCGCTGCGTCGCCACGCAAGCAGGCTGATCAACAGCACCGGCAGACCCACCGCGATCAGCGAATCGAGCAGGCGCACATTGCGGTCCCTGATGATGCCGTCGCCAGCAATCAGATGCGTCGCTGCCGTCGCCATCACCTCGACGCCCGGCAATACCGGATCGAATGGGGTTGGGAAGACGTCGCCACCGCCCGTCACCGTGGAGCCGATCACGACGATCTTGTCCTCTATTGCCTTGGCGGGGAGGTTGCCGGCCAGCACATCCGCCGCGCTGAATGTCGGAATGGTGCCGCGTGGACCATAGAAGGTGATCGGCAGGCGCTGCCCGTTGTCGGTCGGCAGATGCCGATCGCCGAGCGCAAGCCCGCCAGGCGAGAATGCCGGATTGATACCCAGTGCCAGTGACGCCACCCGCAACGGAAATGAGGCATCGACTCGTGCGCCGCCACGCGAGATCAGCGGAATGAAACGCGGTGTGCCTGACTCGTCGGTGGCGACGTTGACGACGCCAATAGCAGCAACGTCGGAAAAGCGACTTAGAGGCAACAGCATCTGGCTGGCTGCCGGTATCGCTGCCAGCGGATCATTGGCGTCGTGATCGACCGCCTGTGTGTCTTTCGGGAAGACGCCTGCGGCGGCGATCACGCTGGGGCTCTGATGGAGCGCCACGGCAAGCGCCGCATCTCCCTCTTCTGGTCCGGGATCAACCAGCAAAAGATCAAGTGCGATGACCTTCGGCTTGAAGGCGCCGACGGCGGCAACCACGCGGGCAAGCGTTGCCCGATTGAGAGGATAGCCGTTGTCGACGGCAGTCTGGTCGTCAATCGCAACAATGCTGGTAACCGGCGGAGGCTCCTTTGCGCCGATCACCGTGCTTCGCACGTCAGTAAGGGAAGCTTCGAGGCGGTCGAGGAAACTCATGCTTCCCGAAAGATGCATATAGCCGAGGAGGCCGCCCCAGAGCGCGGATAGCAGCAGAGCAATCGTGACCAGGAGCCGTCTGCCCTGCATCGGCGTTATTGGCCGAGGCGGGCGAGCAGGGCCGCGCTACGGGCCGGCGGCCAGCGGCGGACGGTGAGCGGTGCGCTGCCCGGCGCGACATCAACACCCTCGCCTTCATTCAGCACGACGCGTGCTGCTGCTCCTGCCGAAGGACGGCCGACCGCTACGCGTCCGCGTACGACTAAGACAGAGGTCGTGCCGTTCTTGACATCGACAACCCAACGTGTGCCGCGGACGGCGGCAATTGCCTGTGGTGTGACGACCTCGAATCCGTCCGGGTGCCGCGCCCGGTCGACATCGACGAGCACGGCCTTGTTGCGCAACGAGACCGTGTCCGGTCGCCCGTCGTGATTGCGGTCGACGACGTTGAAGCGAGCCCCCGCCTCGGCGGTGATCGTCACGCCATCCGCGCACCGCATGATCTGTCGCGCCGTTCCCGCCACGCGCGCCATCGTGCATCCGTTCGCTTGCGCAAGTGCCGGATCTGAGCTGAATAGACAGGCAGCGCTTGCCCACGCGGCCAGCGCCAGGAGCATTCTGGAGTTCACAAGCATATTCGTCCCCTACCTGAATGCATGGCCGGACAGCCCGGGCGTGCGACGGCATCATACGCTGATAGCTGCAGCACGCATGTCAAAACGTCAACGCCTATCCGACATTGTCTATGTCTTAAGCGGTCTTTCGATTGCCGGTCCAGTATAGCGCGCCCTCGGGCGAATAAGGTGGCCGCTCTCGATCTGCTCCATGGCATGAGCGAGCCACCCGACGGTTCGCGCGAGCGCGAAAATCACGAGGGGCGCATCATCGGGAAGATCGAAGGCGGCGCTCATGGCTGTCAGCGCGAAATCGATGTTGACGCCTTCCCCGACGATCTCTTGTCCCGCGGTCGCCAGTTCGGCGTAGCTCGGCGGCAAGTCGAACTGAGCCATCAGCGCCTTTGCCCTGATGTCTCCATCCGGATACAGAGGATGGCCGAACGCCGGCAGCGGTCTTCCCTGTGTCAACGCCTGCCGTATTGCTTGACTGGCATCGAGCGCGTCGACCTCTGCGATCAACGAGGCGACGCCATGCCAGGCGCCACCGTGGAGCGGTCCGCTCAAAGTCGATAGGCCCGACAGGACCGCGGCCGATAGCGTTGCGCCTGAAGAAGCAGCCACTCGCGAGGCAAAGGTCGACGCGTTGAGCTCGTGATCGGCAAGGAGCACAAGCGCGCGCCTGATGCAATCGGCGGCTTCTGGCCTGGACCAGCTGGTGGCGAGGCGCAGATGCAATGGTGAAGCTGCCGCATCTGGAGCAAGGACACTGGCCACGATCGAAAGAATACTTTCTGCTTCGGCTTGCAGTACGATTGGCGCTCTGCCGAGAGTCGGTAAGTCGCGGGTCACGCGCTGTGCGAGCAAAACAAATGCCCGCTCTAACGACGGTGCAGTTTCAGAAGACTCGCTTGCTGCGGCTGTAATCGGTCCGGACTTCCACAGAAGTGCCGCGGTCTCCTCGAGCGTCGCATGTTCCGCCCATGTCGCCACATCACGGCCGCGATAGTAGAGTCGGCCATCCAGAATGGTGGAAATGGCAGATGGCAACACGGGATCGCCCCATTGGATGGCGTCTGCCGCAACTGTCTCGGTCTTTCGTCGGCCAGCGTGACGTGCGGCAAGCCGCATGACGTCGACCGCATTGTAAAGACTTCGCCGTGGATCGCTGGCATCTGCTTTGGCCCGGATACGGCCGCGACTCACATTGGCGTACAGCGTTTGTGGCTTGGTTCCGAGTTTCTCGAGCGCCTGCTCGGCTGTCAGCCAAAGCATTTTGTCCTCTTTACATTGATCATTTGCATCAAGATTGACGTCAATCAATCTAAGCTTGATCCTGTTGCACGTAAAGGAGAAAACACCATGAAAAACGGTTTGGAAGATGTTATCGCAGCGGAAACGCAGCTCTCCGATGTCGACGGCGAAGCGGGCCGCCTGATCATCCGTGGCGTGTCGCTCGATCATCTCGTATCGACAGCAACCTATGAAAGTGTTGCCGCGCTGTTGCTCGACGGCCTGACGGAACGGCATTTTGGTCCTGCAGAACTCGGCGATTGGTTGGGTGAAATGCGGGTGCGCATATTTGCCCATGTGGCGGCCCTCCAATCGGACCTGCTGGCCTTGCCGCCAGTGGACGCGATGCGCGCTCTCATCGCTCGCCTGCCAGATGGCGAGGACTTCGAAGCGGCGCTTCGATTGCTGGCAGCGCCCGCAGTTTTCCTGCCGGCGATACTCCGTCTGCAGGCCGGCAACGAACCCGTGGCCCCGGACGCTTCGCTACCCCAGGCAGCCGACATCCTGCGCATGCTCACAGGCAGGATGCCGAGTGCGGAGCAGAAGGCTGCTCTCGACGCCTATCTTGTGACCATTTCCGACCATGGCTTGAACGCCTCGACCTTCGCTTCGCGCGTCATCGCCTCGACGCGGGCCGGCCTCACTTCATCAGTGCTCGCGGCGATAAGTGCGCTTAAAGGACCTTTGCATGGCGGCGCGCCGGGGCCTGTGCTCGATATGTTCGATGAGATCGGAGCCAGCGAGAATGCACGCGGGTGGCTCGGTGGAGCATTGGATCGCGGCGAACGCCTGATGGGCTTCGGTCACCGCATTTACCGGGTGCGTGATCCGCGCGCCGATGCATTGAAGAAGGCGCTGCGACCGCTCGTCTTGGCTGGGCAGGTCGATCGCCAGCGCGTGGAGCTCTCGGAAGCCGTCGAACGTGCGGCGCTTGCTGTCCTGAGGGAGCGCAAGCCAGACCGGCCGCTGGACGTCAACGTCGAGTTCTACACCGCCTTATTGCTCGATGCGCTGGGCTTTCCGCGCGAATCATTCACCGGCGTATTCGCGATCGGCCGGACCGTGGGGTGGATCGCGCATGCGCGCGAGCAGGCGCTGGAAGGCAGATTGATCCGTCCTCGGTCGATCTATGTCGGGCCGGTGCCGCAGGCGGCGTGAGCATCGACAATAAGAAGAACCGGCGGTCCCAGCCGCCGGCATATCGTTTATAGTGGGTCTCGGTGCGGGGAAGCCTCTAACCGCTGAGATAGGCCGCAAATTGCTAAGTGTCTCTCGGCAATTAAAAAGCAACGGTGTTAGGCGTCAATCACCGTTGCTCGATAGTCTCTCATTTTGGCATTGAGGATTATGATCATCCTTCGCATGACCGCGACGAGAGCGACCTTTCCGGGCTTTCCTTTCGCTTTCAGTCGTTCGAAGACGGCCTTCATGGCTGGATCGAAGCGGATGGCGGGCAAGGCGGCGATGTAAAGGGCGTCGCGCACTGGTTTGCGGCCGCCGGCAATCATCCTCTTGCCACGCATCAGGCCACTGTCGCGATTG
>NZ_JDWI01000033.1:0-75859 GCF_012932765.1 Rhizobium sp. 57MFTsu3.2 | reverse complement strand
GCGCGATGCAGTCTATTGCATATGACGTTTTTATGACAGAGTTTGTCGCATCACGTTCAAGAGGAGGGCAAACATGGGTGAAAAACGGAAACGAGTCTATGAAGCGCTTTTGGATGGCGCCACAGAAGGTCTTTCCGGCAAGGGGCTTTACGATTTCGTTTTGAAACGTTGCCCAAAGGCGACCAGCAAGAAGATTGTGCGTGCCTCGCTTCTGGCGCTTACCGATCCCCATGTAAGGGATCCGAATATCCTGAATACCATCTACGCGCTCGCCATAAAACACAGGATGGATGAGGTCGGCTCCGCCTACGATCCCGATGACGAGGAGAACGCTGCTGAGAAAACCCCAGTTCTGCGCAAGCTGAAAAAGAAAGCGGAATCGTCCGCCTATGCAGCCCTCCAGGCGCATCCGACGAGATTAGGAAGCTCGCTTCAGGTCACCCGCGCATTGTAGCTACGCGGCAATCGGCTAAAGCGCCGCATTGATTCTGCTCAAAGTTCTCGAAGCGTCCCAAGTAATGGGTGCCTGGCACATCTGGTGTCCAGCGTCAGGCTAACCACGTTGTTTGTGTTAACTGTCCGTGTCTCGGCTGTGATACGGACGCTGATCGAGACGTTCCGTTTTGCGATGATCACCATCATTTGCGGGCACGGTCGCTGATTGACCAAGCGCCCCTCACCCTCTGGCCGAGCATTGGAAATACGTTGCGGCCGGATCGATCGTTGAAACTTGTATCGGTGGCCTGCTGATGGGCAGCGTTCCGAGAGTCTTGTTACCTTTGCTCGCGGTGATTTTGCTGATCTCGGCGATCAAGGTATGGCGACACGCCTGGAGCTGGGTCGGGGATGAAGAACCCTCCCAATCTGGGAAGCTGTAAGATCATATTCGATGGCCGAGTTCTCAGCTTATGGTTCCGATGGAAATCGGGAAGTAAAAGCCACAGCGTCACCGCGTCACAGGCTCTTAAAGGGTATTCTTCGAGATCACAACACATTGAACTCATGAAAAACGCGCCATTAACCGGAAGTGATAGCACCATTTGCTTCCGCTGCTGCTGACGTTGTTGGGTTGGCTTCTAACCATCGATAAGTCGCGCTTATTGGAAGTGAGATACGCCGTGACAGAAACCACGATGTGCGATCTTTGCGCCGGCGAGGGTCGGGAAATCGCATGTCGGAGACACAGTGTAAAATACTGGCGCTAATGTGGGGTCTGTATCTCGTAGCCTTCGTATGGGCGAGGTTTTTGACGAGCGAGGACAGGCTGTCGCGCAATTGGATTATCTTTCGAGTAGCCGCTCCTGGTGATGCTCCTTCCACAAGCACATGTGCTCGTAGGTGTTCGCCTACGACGACGCATATGTCGCTCCTAAGTCATTCGTGACTATATGATGCAATATAGCAAGAGCGATGACGGAATGCGGCTGGCGAGAGCTGGGTTGCTAGTCTTTGGGTACGACGAACTGCTCGAGGTAATCCCTGAAGCTGTCGAAGGGACGATCTTTCGTCAGAACCTCTAGCAGAGCGACGGCGACGAGTTCGTCATCGGCCTCGTCGGTGAGGGTGTAGCCATTCGATTCCAGGAAGGCGTAACCTGCGATAAAGCCGGTGCGCTTGCTACCCTGCTCAAATGCGTGGCACTCACCGATCGCCACCATGTAATCGGCGGTGAGCACGAGGATATCGCTCTCATGGGCATAGTGGTAGGACGCTTGAGGGCGGTTCATGGCGCCCTCAAGTTTGGCCATATCTTTAACGAGGTGCCGCTCCTTAAGATGCGGCGACGCGTCAATAGCCTGCTCGTTGAAGAGAACTACTGCCTCGATGGGCAGCCATAAGGGCTCGATCACTTGGCGAGTTCAGCAAGAACCTTTGGGAAGCGCTTGATCGCCAGCTGGCCAAGGGCAGCATAATCCACTGCCGTCGTCTGAGGACGAGGCTCGTAGGTAGGACTATTGCTAACAACCCGCGAAGGCGCAACATGGCGAATGATCATCGACTTTCCCCTTTATCCAATCGGGTCCATCCGATCTGGATGCTTTGGCCAACTGCGGCGACGACAAATTGTTCCGCGGTTCTTGCAGAGTAGCTAAGCAGTTGCACATTACGCAACAAACGCACGGGAGTCTAGAAACGTTTTGCAACCTCAGAACATCCCAAAGCCGGCGCTCTGCCTTATCGCCTCGAGCTCTCCGCGATCTCGGCGAGCTCAGCCTCTTCCTTGGCGATCCGGCGCATTTCCGCTTCGACAGACTATTCAAGACTCCACACGAAGAGCACTCTGCTTACGCGCGATCATATCGTCGACCGCGCCTGCCATTGCCTCCTCAGACATAGACGCTCCGCTTAACCGCCGGTGAATCAGCTCCCGCAGGGCTGCCGTATCAGCGGACTCAGCAATCGAGGTCGACGACGGCCCTCCCCTGCCCTCTCTCGCCATCCATCTCGGCCGCACGAAAACATCAGGTGCCGAGCAGGATGAGGTCGTCTATCTCACTGGCCAGCCGGTCGAGGCGTCGAACGCTTGGCTCGACGCCGCCAGCATCAACAAGGGATCGATTTTCCGGGCTATCGATCGCTGGGGCAATGTTTCGCGCCGTCCACTCGATCCGAAGGCAGTCAACGATATCGTCAAGCAAAGGGTGGCGATGGCTGGGTTGGAGCCTCGGGATTTCTCCGCGCATGGGCTGCGGTCGGGGTATTTGACCGAAGCCGCCAATCGCGGCGTTCCGCTCCCTGAGGCGATGGAGCAATCGCGCCATCGATCCGTCCAACAGGCGTCGAGATACTACAACAACGCGTCGCGGCGCCGGGGGCGCGCCGCCCGCCTGCTCTAGGATCACAACCAACAGAAAGATCAAGTTCGATTGAGCCGGAAGAACGCTTCGTTCAATTCGACGCACCTTGAGCCAGCCGATTCGCCATCGGCCAGCCCGCCACTCGACGTCGAGGCGGGCGCGTCCGGAGACTTCTCCGACCTCCGTCCTGACCCATCAATATACGGTGCGGTTCAAGGTGCACCACGATCCTGTGGGTTGCCTGCCGCGACCCGTTGTAGCCTCCAACGAAGTCGACGATGCTGGCCCGGAATCAGAGGGGAACTCACAATGCAATCCGGCCTGGCGACGATTACAATTGCTGATGATGGCCATAGCGAGCACGTCGCATTCGAGCTTTCAGGCCGCTCGGGACTTCTCTTCGCACACCAAGAACTCTTGATGCGTGCCAAGAATGCAAAGGCCGTGCGACTAGCATTTCTGACGGCAAGGTCCGAGCATCTGATCCGGATCGGAAATGTAGACGCCAGCTGTGCAAATTTCTCCATCCTGCAGGACCTCAACCCATCCTGACAACAATTGCGACGGGCAATTACTGCGAAGGTCGACCTGAATCAAAGGCGCTGACGATTCGCGCCACGGGGCGCCCCAATCGCTGTGGTCACGAGAGTGCCGCATCGGTTTGTCGATCGGATCTCGGAACAACGGCTTTTCACCTCCGTTTCAAAGTTAGTTTCATTCACGCAGCGGTTTTATGGAGGCAGTCATGCATCTGAAATTAGTCGCCACGTCGCTCCTGGCCATCGGACTTGCCAGTTCGGCCTTTGCACAGTCAAACCCGGCTCCGGCGGGCTCCACCGTGGACAAGAACCATGGTGCCACCACAAGCGCGACCAAACCCATGAAGATGAAGAAGGTTGATAGGTCGACCACCGGCAGCACGACCCAGAACGTCAACAAGGAAAACTGCAAGTCGATCAAAGGAAAGAATTCGTTGCAGACCCAGGGCGGTAACAGCAACACAGAAAATGCCGAAGACACTTGCGCGGACAATAACAACTGATCTGCCGGTCCCGCTTTTGGAAGGATGGCGTAGTTTGAGACTTCGCCATCCGGTGTCCTTCAATGCCCTGGTGTTGATCCGAAGCTCTGATGGGCGATAGATTTAGGGTTAGCGGCGGAGGTCCCTGCGCAGGAATTGTCGATCGCATGGACGCCGCGCCGGGTCGCGCCGAATTGCTCTCTAAACAATTTTCGGTGGACAACACCGATTTCTGGAACTGTGTGGCCGCGAATCTTTTGACAGCCGTGCAAACACCAAAAATATCTCGCAAAATCAGCGGGTTGATTCGCTTTTAGCGGCTCTGCCGTGCGCACTTTGCCATTGGAAGGCGTTTCTGCCGGAGAACCGGGCATATTAAGCCTTTGTTAACTAAAAACTTCTTGCGCCATTCAGAGAATCGCATCTAAATCACGCTTAAGATGCAAATCGCTTGAGAAAAGCGTTATTCCGGAAAATGGCAAGATATGAACATGGCACCAGTCTTCATCGAAGACCTTGAGTTTGACAAGGAAATCCTTGAACAAGGCGAACTCATCTCCGACAAGCTGAACATGCTTCGGCTGGAACAGTACCCACCGAACGCTATGAAGGGCCTCAGGCACTTCTCGTTGGCTGAGGTTGCCGAGTACCTCGGCGTCACCCAGAACCATATCAAGAAGCTCCATCTCGAAGGCAAGGGCCCTGCGCCTCAGCTGTCGGGCTCTGGCCGTCGCTCGTACACCGCCGAGCAGATGATGGAACTGCGTCGTTATCTCGACAAGCATGGTCGATCGGATTTCAAGAAGTATGTGCCGCATCGCCGCAATGGCGAGGAGCTGCAGGTCATCTCCGTCGTCAACTTCAAGGGCGGTTCGGGCAAGACGACGTCCGCAGCCCATCTCGCGCAATATCTCGCCCTAACCGGTCACCGCGTGCTTGCCGTCGATCTCGATCCGCAGGCATCGTTCACGTCGCTCCATGGCATCCAGCCCGAGCTCGACCGCAATCCATCCTTCTACGAGGCTCTCCGCTACGACAGCGAGCGCAAGTCGATCAAGGAGCTGATCCGGCCCACGAACTTCCCAGGCCTCGACATCGTTCCAGCAAATCTCGAACTGCAGGAATACGAATATGAGACGCCTCTTGCCGCCTCATCCAAGAGCCAGCAGGAAGGCAAGCTATTCTTCACCCGCATTTCGCAGGCCCTTAAGGAAGTCGATGCTGACTACGATGTCGTCGTCATCGACTGCCCGCCGCAGCTTGGCTACCTCACGCTGACGGCGCTCAGCGCTTCGACGGCGGTTCTTATCACCGTCCATCCGCAGATGCTCGACGTCATGTCAATGAGCCAGTTCCTGTTGATGCTTGGCGGCATCCTTGAATCGATCAAGGGGGCAGGGGCCTCGGTCAAGCTGAAATGGTTCCGTTACCTGGTAACGCGTTATGAGCCGATGGACCAGCCGCAGGCGCAGATGGTCGGTTTTCTCCAGGCGCTGTTTAACAAACGCATGTTGAAGAACCAGATGCTGAAGTCCACCGCGATCTCGGATGCCGGCATCACCAAGCAAACCTTGTACGAAATTGAGAAGTCGCAATTTACCCGCTCCACCTATGAACGAGCGGTAGAGAGCCTGAATGCGGTCAATGGAGAGATAGTTTCCTTGATCCACGGCGCGTGGGGACGGAAGTGACGTTTTTGACAGCCGTGCAAACGATCGAAAAGTCGATTGCTTTCAGGGAGATGAATACCAAAGGCGGAGATGGAAATGGCTAGAAAGAACCTCTTTGCGAGCGTAACGGCGACGCTGGGCGACGATGTCGACCGCGCCGCCGTCACTGCGTCTGAAGCACGCGCCTCCTATACGCGGCGAGGGGCGTCACGCTCGATGATCCAGTCCCTTGACGAGCTTGCCGAGACCTCCATGCGGGTGCTTGACGGCGAGACCGTCATATCGCTCGATCCAGGCGATCTCGATGGTTCTTTCGTTGCCGATCGGATTGGCGACGACGACGAGGCATATACCAGTCTTCGGGACGCCATTCGGCTCTCAGGCCAATCCACCCCAATCCTCGTGCGGCCGCATCCAACCGATGACGGCCGATACATGATTGTGTTCGGCCATCGTCGTGCGCGTGCTGCACGCGAGCTTGGTTTGAAGGTCCGTGCCGTCGTCAAGCCGCTTGCCGATATCGAGCACGTCATCGCCCAAGGCCAGGAAAATACGGCCCGCGCCGATCTGACCTTTATCGAAAAGGCGATCTTTGCCAGCAAGCTGCAGCGAAGCGGAATGTCCCGCGACGTCCTTAAGTCAGCGCTTACCGTCGATGACAGCCTTTTGTCGCGCATGCTTTCCGTTGCCGAAGTCGTTCCTGACAGCGTGCTAGACGCTCTGGGGGCTGCCAAGGGCGTCGGCCGAGATCGGTGGGAGGAATTGAAGAAACTCGTTCTCAATCCGTCTGTGGCCCAGCGAGCGTGCCAGACGGTGAAGGAGGACGGCTTTGCCGCCCTCACGAGCGACGACGCGAGATTTCTTTATCTTCTCACGGCCCTGAAAAGCTCAAGCAAGTCAGGTCGTCCGTCCAAGCAGAAGCCCGCCGTTTCGGCCTGGGCTCCGGTAGATCAGTCTGTCAGCGTGACGGCAAAGCCCAAGGCCAACGGCCTTGTGATGGAGTTTGGAAATCCGAAGGGCAAATCCTTCGGCCTGTGGCTCTCCGGCAATATGGACAGCCTCTTCGAGCAGTATTCAAGATCAACCGAAAAACAGCAAACGGGAGACTGAACAGCAAAAGAAAAAGGCCCCCTCAACGTTGCCGCCGTGGAAGCCTTCCTCTGAACTAGACACTTAGAGAATCGCATTTCCTCGAATCGCAGTCAAGAGTCTTTGGCACCGTTTTGGTGAGCAATTTTCTTTTGCCTTCTGAAAGGTGAAGGAAAATGCACGGTGAACACATAACGACGCCCTTTGGGCGGCGGCCGATGACGCTTGCGCTCGTGAAACGCCAGACAATCGTTTCCGAAATCAGCCAAGGCAAATCAGCAAACAAGTGGAAGATCTTCCGCGACGTCTCCGAGGCCAAGGTGATGCTTGACCTCAAGGACCGCAGTCTTGCTGTCCTCGATGCCCTCTTGAGTTTCTACCCGGAAAATGAGCTAAGGCAGGACGCACAGCTTGTCGTCTTCCCTTCCAATGCGCAGCTTTCGCTTCGCGCCCATGGTATCGCCGGAGCAACGCTTCGCAGGCATCTCGCTTTCCTCGTCGAGGCAGGTCTCATCCTGCGCAAGGACAGTGCGAACGGCAAGCGCTACGCCCACCGGGGCAGGGGAGGGGAGATCGAAAGTGCCTTCGGGTTCGATCTGTCACCGCTGCTCGCGCGCGCAGATGAGCTCGCAGCGTTTGCCAATCAGGTTGTCGCAGAACGAACCGCGATCCGCAGAGCCAGGGAGAAGCTTACAATCTGCCGGCGCGATGTTCGCAAGCTCATCGCCATGGCCGCCGAGGAAGGTGTCAGTGGCGATTGGGACAGCATCAGCGAAGCCTGCACCGACCTGCTGAAACCACTGAACCACTCGGCCAGCCTTGAGACCATCAATCGTGTTCTGAACGATATGGGCCTTCTGTTGTCCGAAGTCATCAATATCCTGAAATTCCACTCAGATTCCGATAATCCAAGCACCAATGATGCTCACTGTGAGCACCACACACAGAGTTCTAATACTGAATCTCATATTGAATCTGAACGTGACCGCAAACCTCTCGCTTGCGAACCAGATGCCCATCACGGACCTGCGCGAAGCCACGCAGAGAACGTGCCACTGAGCATGGTGCTCAGGGCGTGCACAGACATTGGCGCCTACGGACCAGGAGGAACCATTGCCACCTGGCGGGACCTGATGGCCGCATCGGCCGTCGTCAGATCGATGCTCGGCGTCAGCTCCGCCACCTTCGAGGATGCCTGCCATGTGATGGGACCGGAAAACACTGCCATCACTCTCGCCTGTATCCTTGAGCGCGCACGCCACATCAACTCGGCCGGCGGTTATCTGAGGGATTTGACCCGACGCGCTCGCCAGAAAGCATTTTCGCCCACGCCGATGCTGATGGCCCTGTTGCGCGCGAATTCAGGCGCAGTGGGCCGCGCTCGCACAATCACGTAGAAACCTGCCTATTGCATCGAGACAAAGCATCATCACGAACCACGAATGACGTCCAAAAGGCAGCGCTTTTGCCCTTTCGCCGAAGTCATCAACGTATACCTGGAGTTTGGCCACCAACCAGCAACGGAAAAGAACACTTGGTTTACTTCCGCAACAAGCGCGACTTCTTGGAATGTCAAGGATGTTAGACCCGACCAGAAAATGCTCACGACCACGTCACGCCAGTCCAGAACCGCCCACCAAGTGTGGCTTTTACTTCCCGATTTCAATTGGAGCGCTGAGCTGAAAATCAGACGCGTGAATTTTACCTAACGACGTCGCAACACCAATAGGGGTGGGGCCTTCAAGCCCCGACGCCCTGGTGAGATTGATCCGGAAGCGATCGCGGCGGCGCTGATATTTGCGGGTCATTTCCGCACTGGCATGGCCGAGTTGCTTCTGGACGTAACGCTCGTCTACTTCGGCCGAGGACGCAAGGCCGGCACGCAGCGAATGGCCCGAGAATATCTCGGCCGGATCACCCTCGCTCAGATCTCCGCGAACACCGGCGGCAAGTGTCGCCTTCTTGACGAGACGTGCCACCTCCCGGTCATTCAATCGGTCCGGCCCAACGTCCTTGCCCTAGCCCCGGACCCGGCGGAAGAGCGGACCTCTGGCGATCCGGGCGAACTTGATCCAGGTCTCGACGGCAACGACCGGGCAGGTCGTGTCGGACGAGCCGTGGCCGATCTCGACCTCTCGCCAGCCGGTCTTGCCGCGCAGGGTGACGAGCAGGCCCTTGTCGAGGATCTCGATCCAGCCGCGGCCGTCTTCCGTCTGGTCGCGACCAAGGTCGAGTCCGACGATCTCCGAGCGGCGCGGGCCGCCGGCAAAGCTGATGAGCAGCATGGCGCGATCGTGCAAGCCCCGCAATGTAGCGCGGTCGAGGGTGTCGAGCATGGCGAGCAAGTCTTCCGGAAGCAGGGCTTCCTTCTGCCGGGGAGGGGCAGCATTGGTGTTGCGGATGCCGGCCATGACCGTGGCGATGGCGCGGTCCTTGCGATCGAGTTTCTCGCCGCCACGCTGGGCGTAGTTCCAGGACAGCGAAGAGAGACGGCGTTCGATTGTTGTGACCGAGTTGGGCTTGCGGTCGGCCGTTGTGGCGCCTGACGCGCAGGCGGCTATATAGAGGCCGACGACCTGGGGATCCGGGGGAGGGAGTAAGGTTCTGCCGGCGGCACTAGGCGGCAAAATGGCTCCAGTCCGAGGCGTAGGCCTTGCGGGTGTTGGCGGAGCTGGAGGCCTCGACATAACCGCGGGCCCGATCGGCGAGGCGCTCGAGGCGCGCCGGCAGGGCGGCGCTCGTTTCTGGAACAAGGGAGGGGAGTGCAGTGCCACCAGGATTCGCGTCGACCGTTACACCACCCGGGTGGAAGAGATCGACTTTTTGCGGTTCCGAGCCCGTCGCTGAGCCGCTCACCCCGGTGTCTCCCAGGGATTGATCACAGATGCGTCCGTGTCTTCAAAATCCTTGACGTTGCGCGTGACGAGGATCAGGTCGTGGACGATGGCGGTCGCGGCGATCAACCCGTCAATATCGCCACGCGGCCGGATCGCGGCGATGCGGCCCCATTCGACGGCGATCTGGTCGGTCACCGGCAGGATGCGGTCGCCATGGTCGTGGCGCAGCTTGCGCAGCCATTCGGCGAGGTGAGCGGCGGCCTTCGGATCCGACTTCTGTTTCAGCGCAATGCCGCGCATAATTTCGCCGAGGGTCAGCGCGCTCAGATGGATGCTAAGCGGGTCTACCGAGCGCAGCCAAGCAACCGCCTGCGGCGTGCCGCGTCGCGCCTCCGAAACGATGTTGGTGTCAACCAGATACATCAGAAGGCCACGTCGCGGCTTTGCGTCTTGGCGCGCGCCTCGACCGCATCGGCGAGCTCATCGTCCCAAGCGGGACCGCCAAGCAGATCGTCGACCAGCGTCGGTCGGCCGGCGCGCAGAGCGTCATAGTCGTGGGCGGACAGTACCACGGCAGTGCGCTCTCCACGAAGCGTGACGATCTGCGGCCCCTCGTGTCGTGCCTTTTGCACCACTTTCGAGAAATGGTTCTTGGCGTCCTGCAGTTGCCACTCCATTGCTTTGCTCCAAACTAGCTAGACTGTCTAGCCATATATACCTGTTTTCCAGCGGGTGAAAGCGCAAATTTCCACCGATCGAGGGCGATTTCGGCCTGATTCGGTGGCCTGTCTAAAGAAGAAAGAAACGTCCGATAAGGTTTAGGTTTCGGGTGCCGTCAGGCATACGAAAGCCTCCCATGCAGGAACCCGCGGTCGGCATTCTCTGGCTATGGGGTTTTGTGTATCGGCTCTGCCGGTGGGCCGCTGATGGCAGCGGCGCTTGTCGGTCCCAGCAAGCCGAGAGTGGTGTTTGCAGGTGTGATTGCCGAGATTTTCGTGGTGATTGAGAGCACGCCTGACACGCTGATAGCCGTCGCCATTGGGACTGGCGCAGGCCCTCCCGTTGGCCCGCTCTGTTTTTGAGCAGACCATATGAATGGATCTGCCATGCCGGGTCATGACGCACTCTCCCGGTTGGTTGTTGCCTTATCTGGCGGTCCACGCGGTTGACGAAAGTGCTCGATGAAGTTGGTTGGCAGAATCTGCCACTCGATTGGCATACCCTGTCACTGCAAACCCTGCAGCCAATCATTACCTTTTCCGCGCCCTCGGTGATGATCGATCCGTTTTGGATCGGTGACATCGAGGCTTTGTCGAACAGCTTTGGAAGCGGCAGCAGGTTGGTAGCGGCACACTCATTCAAACCGCATTCCGTTTCCGCCACATTCGCAGGAGGCGAGATGCAGAGCGATAGCTTGGTTTTCTTTCGGGCTTGGGTCGCGCGACCGTTTCAGATAGCCGCCATCGTACCGTCAGGACGGGCGCTTGCCGAGATCATTACGCGGGAGATCACACCACAAACGGGGCATGTCATCGAACTCGGGCCGGGTACCGGCGTGTTTACGACCAAGATGATCGAACGCGGCGTCAGGCCCCAACACCTCACTTTGGTCGAGTACAGTCAAGAGTTTGTTGAACGCCTCAAGGGCCGCTTTCCAGGTGCCCGGGTACTGTCGATGGACGCTGCACGTCTGCAAGATCTTAAATTTCCCCCAGAGACGTCGGTGGGCGCCGTCGTTAGCGGCCTTCCGCTACTGACCATGCCGGCAGGCAAGGTGATGGAGATCCTCGAAGGAGCTTTCCGGCACCTGCGGCCCGGCGGCGCATTCTACCAGTTCACTTACATGAGCAAGTGTCCTGTCCCCCAGTCAGTTCTTGATCATCTTGATCTGAACGCAACGCAGGTGGACCGAACCTTTCGGAACCTCCCACCGGCCGCGGTCTATCGGATTACCACCCGCAGGCCTGGCAAATAACTCATTGGCGGACTGCGCAACTGGATTGACGTGCTCGGTCACTGCTGAGTGCCCGGCAGGCCATTAGTCTTCCTCGCGTCCGACGACAACAAACAACATCGGACTGCCCCAGGCCGATGCAAATCGGCCGGTACTGTGGTCGCGACAGAGATGGCAGCCGGAACGAAGGTCCTCGTCTTTCCTGTGCGGATGCATCAACATCGATTTATTGAAAAGGTTTCACCTTATGAACGTGTCAAAGGTCTCAAGGCGATCTGCCATCTTCCTGGCAGTGGCAACAATCGGACTGGCCTCGGTGCCGGCGACCCATGCGCAGCAGGCTTCTCCGGCCGACGCTATCGTCGGAACATGGCAGGCCAACGACGGCAGCGTAAAACTGGATATGTTTAAGGAAGGAACGGAGTTCCGGGCGCGCCTGCTTTATGGCAATCAATTGATGGAAGCAGACAACGTTACTTTCAAGAAGGACGCCAAAAACCCTGATCCGGCCTTGCGCTCCCGTTCCATGAAGAATGTCATCTTCATCACCGGTCTTCATTGGAATGATGGGAGCTGGACCGGCGGCGCGCTCTGCGATGGCTCCTCGGGCCGCACCTATAATTGCCAGATTACCATGCAGGGCGGCAAAATGAATCTCCGCGGTTATATCGGTATCTCCGCACTCGGACAAACGTGGGCCTTCCACCGCGTGGGCGGCTAACTCTGTGATTGCGGACATGAGCTCAGCCGACGGGTTTCCAACATAAGTAGCGCCCCCGCACATGGTGAGAACTCGCCGGTTCGGCGTCGGGCGGATGCCGCATGAGGCGGCACCCGCCCGATTTGTTGAGTATAACCGACCTGCCTTCCTGGGATGAGACGGAACCGCTGCTGGCTTGTCTCTCGACTAAGAATGGTGCTGTTCCTCCGAACGGCAATTTTCTTGGCGCCATCGATGCCATTGGCGCAATATGCAACAGTGATGGCATGTTCCGTCAATGACCTTATGCTGGCGAGGCCCTATCTGTGATTTCACGAACAGAGAGGCAAACATGATCGACAACCGCAAGAAAACAGCACTTGTAACCGGTGCATCCTCCGGCATGGGCAAGGAAATTGCCAAGCGCCTCATCGCCGACGGCTTCAGGGTCTACGTGGCCGCACGAAGCGTCGACAAGATGACAGATCTGGAGAAAATCGGCGCGCGTGCCTTGCAGATGGACATTTCCGACGACAACGAGATCCAGGCTGCCGTCAGCACAATTCTGACGGAAAGTGGCGGTGTCGATGTCCTGGTCAACAATGCCGGTTTCGGCCTTTACGGACCGGTCGAGGACATTCTGCTCGACGAGGCTAGATACCAGTTCGAGGTCAACGTCTTCGGCCCGGCTCGCCTGACCCAGCTTCTCTTGCCGGCGATGCGCCAAAGGGGGGCGGGCACCATTGTCAACATCACCTCGATGGGCGGCAAGATCTATACGTTGCTCGGCGCCTGGTATCATGCCACCAAGCATGCCCTCGAAGGCTGGTCGGACAGCCTGCGGCTGGAACTGGCACCCTTCGGCATCAATGTGGTGATCGTGGAGCCGGGTCTGATCGAGACCGGCTTCGGCGATGTGGTTGCCGACGGCCTGGTCAAGCGCTCGGGCGCCGGCGCCTATGCCAAGGTCTCGCAGGCCGTCGCAAAGACCACCAAGGCGACTTATGGTCATGGTCGCGGCACGGATCCGAAGGTGATCGCTGATGTCGTCTCCACGGCCGTCAGCAAAAGAAGGCCACGTACGCGCTATGTTGCCGGCAAATACGCGAAACCGATGATCGCTATCCGCAAATGGCTTGGTGACCGTATGTTCGATCGTATCATCATGAGCCAGATGCGATAGAATTTCGGCCAATCGAACCCGGCATCCTTTATGAGTACTGCGAAAAGGCTAACCCGGATGACGGCAATACCGGCGGATAAATGCAAGGTTCCCCTGGCGTTCTGGCGTGCGGTCGAAAGGATCGGCCTGCCGCCATCCGCGGTTCTGCGTCAGGCCCGGCTTCCCGCCACGCTGCACCTTAGCGAAAATGGCATGGTGACGACGGCGCAGTATTTCGCGATTTTCCGGGCGCTCGAGGAACTGGCGCCGGAGCCTGCCCTTGGGCTTCGGCTGGTCCGCGAAGCCGATACAACCGTCCATCCACCATCCACCCTGGCGGCCTTTCATGCCAGGGATTATCGCGATGGTCTCTACCGTGTCGCGCGGTTTAAACGGCTCTGCACCCCCGAGCAGTTAAGTTTTAACGAAGAGAAAGGCGAAGTCTCGATCACCAGCGACTGGATATACGCCAGCGAGCCGGAACCGGGTATCGCCACCGACGTCGCCTTTGCTTTCTTGGTTGAGCTCGGCCGTCGCGGGACCGGGCAGCCGCTAGCGCCTCTTCGCGTCGAGTTCATGAGTGCGGGGCCGAAGAGCGATCTCCATCAAGCCTTCTTCGGATGTCCGATCAAGTACGGTGCTACCCGAAACAAACTTGTTCTGAAATCCTCCGATCTCGACCGGCCGTTTCCGGGGCACAACCCCGAACTCCTGGATATTCTGACGCCTGCGCTTGCCGCTGCTATGGATGAACTGCAGGCCCGCAGTTCCATCGGCGACCAGGTCAAGGTCGTGCTGAAACGAAGCCTGGCAAGTGGACGGCCCGAGCTGTCGCAGGTCGCCCAGGACCTCAACATGAGCGAAAGAACACTCCAGCGCCGCATCACCGACGAGGGCAAGACATTCCGTGAGCTGCTGTCGGAAGCGCGCCAGGACCTCGGACGCCAGCTCCTGTCCAATCCGGCCACCGACATTGACGAGGTTGCATGTCTGCTGGGCTATCAGGACCGCAGCTCCTTCTATCGTGCGTTTCGCGACTGGGAAGGGCTGACACCGCTGCAATGGCGCGAATTGAACGGGCAGGACGCGCCAGCGATCCTTTCATTGCATTGATACAGACGGAAGTGGACACGCTCCACTCCTCGCAGCGTACGGCGAAACCATCCTCCAGTATTGAACAGTAAAAACCCTTTGGCGCCTCCCGCAATCCGATTGGCGCCGTCGGTGACTGCGCCGGCACGCCCTCGCTGGTACTAAAGCGCGTCGCCCGTTTTTTGATTCAGGTTCTCGAATCGGCCGATTTGTGATTCCTTCTTAGCTGGAAGGAGACCGATCATGGGCAAATCACATCCGATCGAGTTGCGTTCCCGTGTTATTGCATTCGTTGAAGAGGGCAACACCCATCGCGAGGCGTCCCGTCATTTCCGGGTGTCGCCTCGATTTGTGAATAACCTTGTTATCCTGAAGCGGGAGACGGGCTCTCTGTCGCCGAGACGACAGGGGCATATTGGTGGCGGCAAGTTAAGTGACCACGGTGCGTGGTTTCGGGAACGTATGGCTGAGAAGGGTGAATTGACGCTTGATGAATTGTGCGTCGAGCTTGCCGAGCGCGGCGTAATTGTGCATCGCTCGAGCGTCGGCCGCATGTTGCACCGGCTCGGGTTAAGCCACAAAAAAAAGCCTGATGGCAAGCGAGCAGCTTCGTCCGGAAATCGCCCGGGCGAGAAGTCTATGGATCGAAAGGCGCAAGCCGTTTTTTGATAAGGCCCTGGCACGCCTCACTTTTATCGATGAGACGTCGACGAGCACAAAGCTGACAAAACGCTCCGGTTGGTCGTTACGGGGTCACCGTTACCGCAGTCATGCGCCTTTCGGATCCTGGAAGACGCAGACGTTTATCGCTGGCCTCAGATCGCATTCCATGGTCGCGCCATGGATTGTCAACGCACCAATGAATGCCGAGATATTCGAGACTTGGATCGAAACGCAACTTGTCCCAACTCTATCAAAGGGCGACATCGTCATTGCCGATAATGTCCGTTTCCACAAAAGCCAAAAGGCCGAAAATCTCATCAGACAAAAAGGTGCCTGGCTGCTGTTCCTACCGGCCTATTCGCCCGACTTGAACCCAATCGAGATGGCCTTCTCGAAACTCAAGTCGCTCCTACGAAAGAAAGCCGCAAGGAGCTTCGACGCAATATCGAATGCCCTCAGCGACATCTGCGCATTGTTCTCCGTTGACGAATGTCGAAACTACTTCAAGGCCGCAGGGTATGAGGCGATTTAGATGCGACAAGCTTTAAAAAATGCCGGGGGCATCTGAAGCAAGCAATCGATTCAAGGAGATCAGAATGTCTGCAAAGTGTGGTTCATCACCGGCGCCTCCCGCGGTTTCGGTCGCATCTGGGCGGAAGCTGCCCTCTACCGCGGCGACAAAGTCGCTGCCACGGCACGCTCGCTCGAAAGTATCGCCGACCTCGCCATTCGGTATGGCGACGCGGTTCTGCCGCTCGCCCTAGATGTAACCGACTCCGATCAGGTTCGCAGCGCGATCGACCGCGCGGATGGCCATTTCGGCAGATTGGACATCGTCTTGAACAATGCCGGCTATGCGCTTGTGGGTGCAGTCGAGGAAACGGCGGAGGCCGACATCAAGGCGGAATTTGAAACCAGCTTCTTCGGCACGCTACGCGTGATCCAGGCAGCTCTGCCGCTGCGCAAGCAGGGGAGCGGCCATATCATCGGCGTTTCCAGTGTGGCAGGCCTCGTCGCAAGCCCGATCATCGGATTCTATCACGCCTCTAAATGGGCGTTCGAGGCGATGCATTTGCCCCTGCAGGAGAATTCACGGGCTATCGATCTAGACTCAAAACGCCGGGTTATGCACACTTCTATGCTCGCTCACCGAAACTGCTGCCACCGATTTTGCCCCCCGGCACGCCAGGCGATCGACATCTTTGGTCGATCTTGCGGACCACCGGCCGCGGTCGCGGTTTGCACTCAGTCAGGCTTGAAGCCTATCACCATCGAGTCCGGCCCCAGCAACGGCTCGACGCGCGTCGCCACGAAACCGGCGTCGTGCATCCATGCCTGGCAGTCGCCGCCGGTGTAGTCGAACCCGCCGGGGGTCTCGATCAGCATGTTCAGGCTCATCAGAAGGCCGAAAGCGTTCAAGCGGCGCTCGTCATCGATGACGGCATCGTAGACGATCACGGCCCCGCCGTTCGGCAGCGCGGCAAAGGCCTTTTCCAAGAGCATCCTCTTCTCGGCAAGATCCCAGTCGTGCAGGATGTGCCCCATCAAGATCACATCCGCATTCGGCATCGGGCCGTCAAAGAAGTTGCCGCTTTGGAAGCGGATACGGTCAGCGAGACCCTGTCGGGCGACGAACTCGTCGAATATCGGCTGTACGGCCGGCAGGTCGAAGCCGATGGCCTGAAGATGCGGATGCGCTTGCGCGATCACCACCGGCACCATGCCCTGCGCCGCGCCCACATCGACGAAGGTCTTGTATTTCGACCAGTCGAACCGGGCGGCGATCGCCTGTGCCGCACCGGCGCTGATCCCGCTCATCGCTTCGAGGAACCCACGCAGCCGCGCCGGCTCCGCATAGATCGCGGCGAAGAAGTCTTCGCTGTGCTTGGCTTCATTCTGCGGCTCTCCGGTGCGCAGGGCTTCGGTCAGCAAGCCCCAGAAACCGTAGAGCCGGGTATTGGCCATTTCGAGGATGCCGCCAATATAGGAGGGCTTGCCTTTGTCGAGGAAGAGGTCTGTATCAGGGGCATTGCGATAGCGGCCGTCCTCGCGTTCGAGCAGCTTCAGGGCCACCAGGGTGTCGAAGAAGTCGCGGGCCGCGCGGGGATGCAGTTGCAGCCTGGCCCGCAGGTCGCTGAGGTTGGCCGGGCCGGCCGCGAGTGCGGTGAAGACGCCGAGCTCGACCGCGCTGAGCATGGCCTTGGAGGCCCAGAACCCCATGCCGAGCTGCATGATGTTGTCCGGCGTCGTTTCGCCCATCGTACCTCTCCTCCTGATCGTATCATCGAACAGCATCTGGGATTGGTGCGGAAACCGAAGCGGCCCGGCCTGGCATGCCCAGTCCCGTCTCGTCTCGTCTCGTCTCGTCGAGGCACCCTGCAAGGGAAAATAAAGCGTTTTGCGATGTCCTGCAATTAATCAAGAAGCACTAGGTGAGCAGGCGAATGCTCGTGCATCCGACGCGCCACGCCTCGACGACTTGCCGCCGTGTCTGTCATGTGGCCGCAGTTGCAAACATGTTTCCCTCCGATTAGTTCGGAGGCAGTACATCCCAACAATCACCGTCGTCTTCAACGACAAACGTGCTGCCACCGATTTTGCCCCCCTTACTCATCAAGGTCGGTTCGATGCCGCAAGAGCGGAGCTTCACCGATACAGTGGCTAAGTTGGCCGCCTGGCGAGCAAACCGGCACGGATACGGTCTACCTTCGAGGGGAGAGAGGGAGCGATGTCGGCGTCAGGGTCGAGCTGCAAATCGCATCGTTTGATACGCTGATAGCGTGCCTGAGCGGACAGACGATCTGCAGTGGAGACAGGTTCGATCGGCTTGCCCTGGAGATCAAAACGCATTGAGTCCGGTTGCGCAGTCGCAAAGAAATATCGCTTCGAGTGGATGTAGGCTCCGGTCGCTTTCCTGAGCGTCGTTACGGAGATATCCGGCTTCAACAGTAGACGGACTTCGTTCCAGAGACCAACTGCAAACGGTTTAATCGGATCGCCGATCGTCGCGGGCAAAACATCAATGGGCTGGCGCAGCAGCGCGTTGATTTCTCCTGCCTTGGTAAGATCGGACTCGTTGGCCGCAATCGGTCCACGACTGTAAGTCCACGGCTTGGTCATCAAATGTCACCTCTGGCTTCGTCCTAGTGGGCGATCGTGAAGCGAGTTTGACAAACGAGAGGTCCGCTTCACGGCTTCAGTCGGGAATGGATCAAGGCTGCAGTCAAGATCGATGCGGTGGGACCAAGGCAAGGCATTTCAGTAGGCAGCCCAAACTCGGCGTCGGCCCCGCCAATGGGCCATTGGAAGTCAATTCGTTCCTACGCCAATGATGTCAGCATGACGCGACTGAAGCCCAAAGTCTGGGATCTCTCTGTCCAGTTCCAACAGCAGCCTGAAGCAGACGATGGCATCATCCAGGCGGTAGGGTTTCTTCAGGAAACGACAGTGGCGAGGAAGGCTCGATTGCCTGAGGCTGACGATCCCTGATGTGATGACGATCGCAATGTCCGGCCAGTGACGGTGAATTTGAACTGCCAAGGCGACACCGTCCACATTGCCAGGAATGTTGATCGCGGTGAACACCAGTGCGATATCACCGTGGTGATCGAGAGATCGCAAGGCCCCGTCACCAGTTTCAGCTTCAATCGCGCGAAAGCCCGCGGCCCCGATAGCTGCAACCATCGCCGTGCGCAGGATTGCGTCTGCCTCTACCACGAGAATCCTGTGCGAATCTTCTTTCCCGGTTGCTGACTGGTTCAAGGCCACCTCCTTGTCCGGAGCTGGATTTAAACACGATTGATGCATTGCAACAATATGCTGCCGCATCGCACTTTGCAAAGTCAGCCGGCCGTTGGAGCGCGATCGGCTTGCGGAGCTTTCGTCCCGCCACCGAACGCGTTTTCGAGATGATAGCCTGGTCTTCAGGCCGACGCAGCGCATCGGGCAGGATAAGGATCGGGTCCTTTCCTAATGCCTCGACACATATGTATCACAGGCGTCTGTCGGGTACTCGGGCAGGCTATCCCCGCTAGGTTGATCGGCGACGCATCTGCGATCTGATCGAGATACACCTGACGCCGCAGCGTGGCGGGACATGAGCCAAGTTTGTCCGTTCCTTCCCGCTCGACGGGTCAACGCAAGGTGTCCGGTCTGGCCGGAAGCGAAATTGTTGCCGCTCGCCCGTTTACTGGCGCACAGTGGCATCCACGGCAGCTTGCGCGGCAACCCGGGAAATTTCATCCAGTCGTGTCATGCTGATCAGCCGCTACCAGACGATCCTCAACCCAACCCGCCCGGAAACGGCGCTGAAGTCTTCGCCCCCCAGGTTGAAATAATAGGATGCATTGGCATAGACCCGCACGTTCTCGGAGAGATCCGCCGTCGCACCCCCGCCCAGTTCCAGCATTGTCGCCTTGCGAGTGGCATCGACCGGGATTGTGTTGAACGTCACGACATCGGTCGTTTCGAACTCGTGCCAGAGGTTGGCGAGCAAGAAAGGCGAGACCGGCTTGCCATCGTAGTCGTAACTGCCCTGCAGGCGTACGCCGAGCCGACCGGTAAAGGCGTCGTTGTCGTCATAGCTGATTGTGCCGCCCGGATCGTGGGCCTGGTCGAAATTCAGGTACTGCCAGATGATTTGCGCTTGCGGCTCGATATCCCAGTGATCGGTGGCTTTGAACCTGGTCCCCGTTTCCAGTGACGCCGTCACTGCATCGCCGTTGAAGCTGCTGTCATACGCGCCTATCGAGTGGGTGTCGGTATCCAGCCATGAATTCATCAGGACGCCGTCGATGTAGCTACCATTGTCCCAGGTTCGGGTCCAATAAGCGGCAATGCTATAGCTGTCGATCGAAAGATCGCCGACGTGGATGCTGTTGAGATTAAGCGCGTCCGCCGTGATGTCGCCCCACGCACGAGAATAGCCGGCAAAGACGCCGAACGTATCCAGCACGCCCTTGCCCTCGCGCTCGTAGAACGGCGCCCCAATTTCGAAGCCAAAGGCCTGCCCATCGTACGTTTCGTCGAGTAGGCGGGTTAGATCCTGATCGTAGCTCTCGCCAAAGACGCGCGTCCAGACTGCGTTGCCAGCCTGCTCACGGGCCATCCAATCCTGCTCTCCGTGGCGCTCGTGGAAGGTGCCGAGCGTCGTCCTGAGTAGGCCGCGTGACACTGCTGGAGCGACCGTCATGATCGGAACTTCGGGTCGGATCGTCGGACCGGGATCGAAGGTTCCCGGATCGCCGCCATCTCCATCAAGTTCGTCGCCACCGTCGCCACCGTTCCCCCCGTTGTCGCCACCCTCCGTTGTCGCCACCGCCGTTGTCGCCACCGCCGTTGTCGCCACCGCCGCCGTTGTCGCCACCACCGCCGTTGCCACCGTTGTCACCCGACTCGCTGCGCAGATACCAATTGTTTTCCGTGCCCGGCACTGACGAGCCCTTGTACAGCAGATATTCGTAGATCCCCGCGCTGACCCGGCGACTTAGAAAGAATGATCCGTTCGCGGTCGTGGCCCCATTGATCGCCTCGACAACCAAGATCCCTCGATTTGTCTCGTCACCGGCGCCGCCGACATTCGTTGCGACAATTCCCGTCAATCCAGACGCCGTTCCTGAATCGATCACGAGCTTGTCTGCCGGCGAGCTGTCGTTGCCAAGAATGCTCTGAAGCCACAACTGACCAGAATTGCCGACGTAGTTGCCGACAATCTTCAGCGAGTCCGAGGTGGAGTTCGAACCGGTTGTGAGGTCGATCACACCGGCGTTGGTTACAGTCACAAGTCCGCCTGCGGTTGCTGGCGAAATCGTAGACTGGAAGCCGCTGCCGTTCAGCACGCTGGTCGAGTCGATCCTCAGTGCGCCGCTGCCGGTACCGCTATCACCGAGGACAAGATTGTTGTTCATCTTGAGGGTTGAGCCCTGCTCGAGCGAGATCAGTTCCCAGTTGATCAATCGATTCGGGTTGCTGCCCTGAGTACCCTGCCAGGTCAGCGTATCGTTACCCTGGCCGCCATTGATCTGGATCGTCTTCAACTGTGTATCGGTGAGCCCCTGGAACACCGCCACATCGTTAGCATCACCCATGTCGATGCCGCCGATCAGACCGCCGGTCCAGAGCATCGAATCGTCGTTGGCTCCTGCATTGAGAAAGCCCGTGACTTCGCCGCCCGACAATTCGAACCGGTCTGTGCCCGCGGATTGGTTGACCGATGTGTTCACCCGGCCGCCCAGCATTTGAAAGAGATCATTGCCGGCGCCCTGATCGACGGTGCCATTGAGTTCCCCCGGTTTGTAATTGACGATGGTATCGTTACCGGCGCCGAGCAACGTACTGCTCTGGATGGTGCCGTAGTTGTCAATGCGGGTCCGGCTTGCGCCGTTGATGAGGACGCCATTGTTGATGAAGGATCCTGCATTGTTCAGGATCGCCGTCGTGCCGTCGCCGTTGACCGTGATGCCCTGGTTCAGTTTGCCGTTGTTGGTGATCGTGTTGTTGCTGTTGCCCGTGAAGGAAAAGGCCGTGGCGTTGGCGTTGTTGGTCACCGAGTAGGTGCCATTGCCGGTGATCACCAGGCCGCTGTTGATGTTCCCGGAATTTACGAAGGTGATGAAACCGTTGTTGTCGAGCGTGACGCTCTGCAGGTTTCCTGCGGTGGTCACGCCAAGAGTGCCGATATTGGAAAGGGTGAGCGGACCGTTGAAGTTGGTACCGGTGAGGATATCGACCGTGAGCGTGCCAAGGCTGGCAGTGCTGCTGTAGCCGGAAGGATTGCCCGTGCAGGTCACCGTTTGACCGGAACCGGGACTTGGCGGTTCGCAATCCGCGAACGCCGGCAGAGTTATGAAGAAGCTAAGGATGCTGACTAGGGGAGGAAGAGCTTGTTTGCGGAGAGAAGGAAAAGATATGCGACGGTACTTCGATGATGCATTCCATTTCGTCATACCTGCGCTTCTCCGGCATACAGTTAAGGGATCCCCAGCAGTGGCTTCATCATTGTACAGGTCGACCTGATTGTGAAGCTTGGAAATAACCCTTTGGAGCGAAAGCGTTTTGCGCCGTGTATGACTGTGACCTTTCGACCTCAGTACGCGCGGCTCAGGCGGCAGGGTAACGTCGAACGTGGAATGACGGTTGAGGCCTGCCCTAGGAAATCTTACGCACGCCAACGATTGCCGCGCCCCCCGGTCGTATGGCAACGAACTTTGCCCGTTCTGCTCGGCGTCGCTCTGACGATCTCGTCCTGATCACACCAACAGCGGCAGTCGCAGGCGAGTTGTTACGGCAAATCAGAGATGCGCCGATAAAACGAAATTTTCACGAGCTGTGGCTGCTCGGTGGTGTCATGTTGTTTGATTAGGACCGAACAGGGTATTCTTCTGCGACGTTACACAATCGCACCCGTGACGGTCTTCTACTGCGCCATGGCGCAGATCCAAGGAACGTGTATTGCCAAGCTGACCGCTTTTCCGTCGAGCGACACATAGTTGCGGTTGCCGTCGCAGGCTACCCCGAATTACAACGGGACAATGCGCATGGATCGAACTAGTCCCTGACTTCGGACAAATCCGGGATCTCACCAATCTTGTTGACGGCGACGTCGACCGTCATGCCCAGATAGTCTTTGGCTTCTCCAAACCATGAGCCTTCCAATGGTATTGCCTGAGCTGGATGTCGGGCGACTGCCACCGGGATCAGATTGAAACCCGCGGTGATCTGGTTTGTCGGGTCGTAATCTAGCCATCCTGCACCGGGGAGAAATACCTGCAGCCAGGCATGTGTAGCGCCGGCGCCCGTTGTTCCGACCGCGCCGCCGTCCAACGCCGCGTCGTACAAGTAACCTGATACAAAGCGGGAGGCGATCCCGAGCCGGCGCAATGCCTCTATCATCAACCAGGCATAGTCACGGCATGATCCTGATTTGGTGCGAAGGGTTTCGCCAGGTGACTGGGTTCCTTCTGTTTCTCTCGCACAGTAGGTAAAGTCATCCTGGAACGTGTTCAGCATCCGACGCAACACATCGATGGTTTGGTCCTGGTCGCGCGCGACGAAGCGCTTGGTCCAGGCGGCTACGCTTCCATCAGGATCTTCAGTATGCGGACGCAAATAGCCAGCGAGATCGGTCCATTCGTCGGGGGTATATTGCACCGGGATTTCGTCGGCGCGCGGTTCCAAAGGGAAGGCCTCTACTCCCTTTACTCCGAAAAAGACACCTTGAACCTCAAACGTAAACGTCAGTTCGGCTCCGGCCTCGCTGAACTCCATCACGGTCACAGTGTTGGAACGGGGATCGCTGATCCAATGAATCTTTGAGGGAACGCTCGTTCTCGCCGACCAACCGAGCAGACGCGCCCATGCGCCACGTCGCGGCAAAAATATTGCTCGGTGCGTGCCGAAGGTAACAGGCTTGGCATACCTGTAGGTCGTAACATGTGTGATCTTACCAAGAATCGCCATGTCTACCAGCTCTGCCGCAGATAAATAGGATCCCTTGCCGAAACGGGCGATGGTGAAGTTGCATAGGTTCAGCCATTTATCCATGACCAGCCCATAGCGGCGTGTCAACGGCCTTCACGCGTGCCGCGGCCAATGCGAACTGGGCGCGATACTGCGGTCAGACCGAGTCGCGCTGAGTACGAAGATTGGATACAACGCGCCGGTTTTGCACCTTGCACGAGCGGCTCGTGCAGTCGCGGACTTCGCGATCGTTGCCGTAGCCCTTGGCCCATACGCGGCTGGCGTCCACGCCCTTCGAAACCAGATAGGCCATCACTGCATCGGCGCGTCGCTGTGAAAGTGTCGTCATTGCTGAACCAGATCCGGAATCGTCGGCAAATCCCTGCAGCTTGACCAGCCATTGCGGGTTGCTGTTGAGCCAGGTTGCCTGCTTATCCAACGTTGCCTTGGCGACGGTATCAAGCGTGGCCGAGTCCTGCGTAAAATAGGTCCGTCGGCCGACATTCAGAATGAAGTCCTGTTCGCTTCCGGCCGCGACGTTCTCGAAGCCGGGCGCCGGGTCGTTGGTCTGTCCGGTCATCGGCGCCACGGCAGGCTCCTCCACCTCGGCGATATCGGTGGTGCTGCATGCGACAAGCGTCAAGAGCATGGCCGCAGCGACGAGAGGCCTAGAACATCCGGTTAAAACAGACATCAGGGTGATATTCCTCATTCGACCGGAACCGCTTGGTTCGTCTGCGCGGCATTTTGAGCTTGATCGGCAATGTGGGGCAGGACTTGTACCGCGGTGCCGATGGGGCACCGCTGATAAAGATCGATTGCATCTTCGTTGAACATGCGAATGCAGCCGCTGGAGGCATCCTTGCCGATACTGCCTGGCTCCAGAGTACCGTGGAAACGATAGCCGGTATCGACGCCGTCGCGAAGCAAATACATCGCGCGCGGCCCAAGTGGGTTCTTCGGTGAACCTCCATCTACCGACTCGGGCAGCTCGGGGTGGCGTTGACGCATCTCCGGTGGCGGGGTCCAGCGCGGCCAAAGCGCCTTCTGGTCGATCGTCGCGCGGCCGTACCATTTGAAGCCCTCGCGGCCGACACCGACGCCATAACGAATGGCCGTCTTGTTCTCCATGATCAGGTAGAGGAAATGATGCGTCGTATCGACAACAACCGTACCAATCGGCTCGCTGCTGAAATATTTGACAACCTGGCGGTGCCACTTCCTGTCGATCTTGGCAAAGTTCGTGCTTCGGAACGTCACACCGTTGTCGATACTGGTTCCGGAAAAATATGAAGCGGCCGCAGCTAAAGTCGGCTTCTCGACCGCCGCCAAGGTTCCGACCGAAGCCAAACCGCCAAGCAGAATATCCCTGCGCGTCCACCTCATCGGCATCCCCCGAAAGCCAAGCAGCGAGGCGCTCATGTAAAACAGATTTTTCGTGGCCGACAAGAATAAAAATGCATTGCTCTGCATCCTCGGTGGATGCGGCGCTGCCGCCTGTCCCAGTCGCATGCCTGAAATCGCTGGCGGGATATCCTTCCCGCCGTCGCGCCGGTCACAGGATTCGCATAGCGCGGACCCACAACTGATAGAGGCATCGTAGTTTACGGTATCATACCGGAAATGGCTTGTATCTTCCTGCGCTCTTCGCTCAGGTGGATCGAAATGGGAAAGTCGAGCCCGACAGCTACGGCGTGATTGCGATGTGGAAGACGAATCAGTAGATTGGCATTTGGCGTCCCTCGCGTGCAACGTTGACACTTATCCCATGCTGACGGAACGCCCCGGGGGACACGTGATGCGACGAGTTAAATACAGTGCCGTGCATGCGCCAATCTACTCTCTCCTCGCATTGTGTCTGCCGGCCGGGATCGCGGTAGGGCAGGAGGTCGCGAAACCGGCTCAGAAACCCTCTGAGACGAGCAAGGCGGATGAGCGTTGGATTCCGAAACTGCGGCTCGGGGATGACACCGCCTACCTGGAATTTTACGGCCAGATCAACAAAGGCTTGCTGGTTTACGACGACGGCGGTTCGACCGACAACTACTTCCCCGTCGACAACGGCAACTCTTCGACACGTGCCGGCTTTCGCTTTTACTCCAAGATGGAGAACAACTGGTCGGTGGGCGGAAATCTCGAATGGGAATGGACGCCCTATTCGACAACGAACGTCAATCAGCTCAACAAGGGCGACTACGATTGGGAAGCACAGCTTCTGCGAAAAGCAGAAGTTTATATGGAGTCGAAGGAATACGGGAAGTTCTGGTTCGGCCAGGGTAGCATGGCGTCTGATGGCAGCGCCGAAGTCGATTTGTCCGGCACCTCGGTCGTCGGCTATTCGCTTATCTCGGACATGGCCGGCGGACCGTTCCTCAGGTTTGATGACGGAACGCTCTCTTCAATACGCGTCAAAGACGCTTTCACAAACTACGATGGTCTCGGTCGAAAATTGCGATTCCGCTACGACAGTCCATCCTACGGCGGATTCAGCGTGTCGTCGTCCTTTGGGACGCAAGTCGTACCTGAGCCGAGTGACGTCGCCGTGTGGGACATTGCGTTGCGCTACGACCAAACGATCGAGGACGTCAAAATCAGCGGCGCATTGGCGTTTTCGAGGCCGGGCGATGGCAATTCGATCTACGACGCCTCGGTTTCACTGCTACATCAGCCAACGGGCCTGAGCCTTACCCTTGCAGCCGGCTACTCGGACAAGGAGTCCATCGATGGACACTACGGCTATGCCAAGGTTGGTTACCAGACGGATATATTTGAAGTCGGCAAGACAGCCTTCTCCGTCGACGCCTATTTTGGTCGGGACATCAAGGGCAAGGGAACGGATAGCGATTCCTACGGTGTGCAAGTCGTACAGAATCTCGATTATTGGCAGACCGAACTTTTTGTCGGTGCACGTACTTATTCGTACGACGACGAAGTCTCAAGTGTCCAAGACAGTTATGCTGTGCTCGCAGGCGCCAGACTGAAATTTTAGCGATATCGCACGCTCGCCGTTCGAGCGCGCAGACCCTTCAACGAGGGCCTGGCTTGTAGCGGCTAAGAACTGCGCGGTTGGATCCAGCGGTCTCGAAAAGCTCATTGACGCTGTTCGAAACGCTATGATGTTAAGCATAGGATCCGGTGCCTGAACGTCATCGAGCGCAACATGCACAGACGAGTTGCGCTCGATAGTCGGGTAGCCGCGATCGATAGGCGCGACTTACGGATCCCACGTCAGCAAAAACGCGTCAGATCCGAGGGTTGACCCGGAACGTGACCGCCGAACTTGGCCGGCGATCGTCGCTGGTTACAAGGTCGCCCGTGCGAATAGGTTGGTTCAACGCGGACGCTACTATTGTCGCAACCCAACTATCCCTATCGGCCCGGTCTTGTCCCACAAGACCCAGTGGGGCCGGTCCCCGTGTGCAGCATCTTGCAACTACGTTCGCTGTAGTTTGAATGCTGTACTTGGTTTCAAGTGTTCGGATACGCGGGCACTCCCTTCTACATTTAGCAACGTTCAGACATATAGCGGGCAACTGCGGTACTAAAAAAGCATAACTATTTTTAACCCGTCATTTGTACTTGTGCCGTAGCGTGTCGCTCAACCTGAGCGAGGATGGCATGCACGGTCTGGGCAATGATGTGGCTAATTTTTCCGGTCGAGATTTCATTCGACGGATCGTCTATCCCATGGCAGCAGTCATGGTTGTCGCAATCTTGATCGTAACCGTCGTCCTTGTCTTGTCGGCACGCCAACAAAACAAGCTGGAAGTCGAAGCGTCCACGAGACTTGCGACAACCGCACTCCAAGTAAAGGCCCGAGAGGTCGGACGGGATCTGCGCAACTATACCATTCGTCAGGATGTCTACGAAAACATTAGCAGGAGTGGCAACATTGCCTGGGCCGCGACGGACGGGAATATCGGGCCGAACATTTACAAGGACCTCGGCTACGAACTGGTATTCGCCGTCGCTCCAGGCAACCGCACGATCTATGGGCTGATCGATGGAGAGCCGAAGGACGTCGACGCGCTGAAAGTGATGCCACGCGGACTTCGGGATCTTCTGAATGTCGCCTCCATTCAGGCCGACCCAACGACAAGCTTGATCAAGTCCGGGAGCGATATCTATGTGGTGGCGGCAAATGGAATACTTCCGCCCTCCATTGACCGTTCGAACGTAAAGCCAAGAGACCTCACCATGTTGGTTTTCGCCGAACGACTGGACCAGAAGTTTCTCGATCGGATGGGGCGCGACTACTTGCTGTCCGATTTGAAAATCTCGCTTGATCGAGTTGACGATGCCGAGGCCTCGATCCCACTCCTGACTCAGGATCGCGTTTTCCTCGGAACGATCTCCTGGTCTCCGCCGAAACCGGGCGAGCAGCTCCTTCGCTTCATCTTGCCACCACTCGGCATCGCCCTTGTCGTGCTCGCGGCATTTGCCGTTCTGGTGGTCAGAAACGCTCGCCGTTCGACCTCGGCTCTGGAGGCCTCGGCAAAAACTGTCGAAGCATATGCACAGACGCTCAAAGAGAGTGAAACCAGGTTCAAGGATGTTGCTGAAGCTTCCTCCGACTGGATTTGGGAGAGCGATAATGATCTCCGACTGGTCTACTTCTCGACGCGCTTCAGCGACGTCACGGGACTTTCGCCACAAGCCATTCTCGGCAAGACGTTCGAACAATTCTTCTCGCGTGATACGGATGCAGATGGCTGGAGGCAACTGATGGCAGGTAGCAGCGATCAGCGCGCCTTCCGGGATCTGCGTTGTGCTTATCGGGACGCCAACGGCAATGGGCGCATTTGCCGGCTGGCGGGGCGCCCGATCGTTGCTTCGTCAGGGGAGTTCCTGGGTTTTAGAGGAACGGCGACTGATATCACCGAGGAGGTGGAAGCACAGGAGCGAGCCAGCCATCTTGCCCATCATGACGCACTCACGGGTCTACCCAACCGAGCGCTCTTTCACGAACGGCTGAACATCGCACTGGCAGCGACCGCGGAACAGACTGCACGCGTGGCAATCATCTGTCTCGACCTCGATCACTTCAAGGAAGTGAATGATACGCTCGGACATGGGGCAGGGGACCTGCTTCTCCAGCAGTTGTCGAACCGTCTGCTCGGATGCGTGCGCAAGCACGATACGGTCACCCGTCTCGGTGGCGACGAGTTTGCAATCATTCAAATGGGCGTTGCTCAACCCCTTGAAGCAGAGGAGCTTAGCCGAAAGCTGATCGATGTGGTGCGCGCACCCTTTACGATCGAAGGGCAGGATCTGCACGTTGGTGTCAGCATCGGCATTGCCATTGCAGACGCCACAGAGACCGATCCCGAGCGCCTGTTGAAGAATGCCGACATTGCTCTTTACAGAGCCAAGCAGAGCGGGCGTGCCACCTACCGGATATTCGAAGCGCAAATGGACGCCGAACTCCAGCAGCGCAAGGCACTGGAATACGACCTCAGACAGGCGGTTCTAAAGGACGAGCTGGAAGTCCACTATCAGCCCCTCATCGATCTCGGGAAGCGTCAAGTTGCTGCCGTGGAAGCGCTCGTAAGGTGGCGTCATCCAGCACGCGGCTTGGTATCGCCTGCCGATTTCATACCATTGGCCGAAGAGACTGGCCTCATCGTTTCGATCGGCGAGTGGGTGCTCGAGACGGCCTGCCGCCAGGTGCTCGATTGGCAAAACCTTCGAGTTGCGGTCAATCTCTCCCCGGTCCAGTTCCGAAACAGGGAGTTGGTTGAAACCGTCCGCCAGGTTCTGGTGCGGACCGGTTTGGCGCCTGAACGGCTCGAACTTGAAATCACAGAAAGCGTGCTGATCAATGATGCGTCGGCTGCACTCGAGATCCTGAACGGTCTGAAGAACCTTGGCGTGAAGATCGCCATGGACGATTTTGGAACCGGTTATTCGTCACTGGGCTATCTGAATTCGTTTCCGTTCGACAAGATCAAGATAGACAAATCCTTCATCGGCGACATGGACAGCAAGGACAAGTCCGGGGCCATTGTGAAATCCGTGATCGGCCTGGGGCAGAGCTTGAACATGGTTACGACAGCCGAAGGCGTCGAGACACCGGAGCAAGCGGAATTCCTGAGGCAAGAGGGTTGCGACCAGGTCCAAGGTTACTATTTCAGCAAACCCGTGACAGCGCCCGAACTGTCCACGTTCATTGAGCGATGGGATGGCGCCAGAGCCTGGGGCGACGTCGCTGCCTGACCGAGTGTATCGGCGGCAAAAGACAGACGGCAGGAGTTTCCCGGCACGTTCCAATAGTCAATCTGGAAGGCGCGCATAGCAGCTATTCGGCTTTTGCGTTTGCCTCACATTCCCGTTTGCTTATTTTGCATCTCCCGTCAGGTCTGCGTTCCCTGGCTTTGGTCCGAGGTAGAGATAATCGGAGGCATGATGCAAAACATGATTGTCGCGGACAATCACATGGCGTCCGTTGAAAACGGCACCAAGACGATTGCGGTTCGCGTTGGATACTGCACGGTCAAGCCGGGGCCCCTCGAGATCAGATCCGCGAGTGGATGTTGGCCAACGACCCCGGTGTACGTCGTTTCCGTCCAGAGAAAATCGATCTCGGCACTGAGTTCGGACGAGCTCAGCCAAAGTGGTTTTTCCAACGTCAATACACTGGTCAAGCAACTCCAGCCCGCCCATCCCTGTCTTTCGACAGATTCCGATGTCACCGTGATCAATTGGAAGGTGGCCAGTTAGCGGTCAATGTGCGGGGTTCCCCGAGACGTTCCGATCAGTGCTTCCGGTGTCGAGGCTTCAGTCGCATGGGCGTGGAGGAGGCACCCTCTCTCGACGCAATGGCTCGCCCTTGCCAGCTAAGCAATACAGAGAGCCGCGGCTTGTCGCTTGAAATGCGAGCGTTTCTTGTGACAGAACGCCGGGGAAATCACGAAGGAAGCCGAACGTGAAACTGGACATCGAAGCTGTCGCCGAAGAGGCAAAGACTTGGCGCCGACACATACATCAAAACCCGGAACTGCTTTTCGATCTGCCTGAGACGGCGGCCTTCGTTGCAAAGAAACTACATGAGTTCGGTTGCGATGAGGTTGTCACGGGGATCGCGAAGTCGGGTGTCGTGGCCGTCATCAACGGCTCAAGAGGTCCGGGCAAAACGCTTGGCTTTCGCTGCGACATGGATGCTCTTCCCATGTCGGAGCAAACCAATCTGCCTTACGCATCAAAAGTGCCGAACCGCATGCATGCCTGCGGTCATGACGGCCACACTGCAATGCTGCTTGCTGCGGCGAAGTGCCTGGCCGCAAGCCGCGATTTTCCAGGTGCGATCGTGTTGATCTTCCAGCCCGCCGAGGAAGGCGGTGGCGGTGCCCGCGTCATGATTGAGGAAGGTCTCCTGGAGCGCTTCGGGATCGAAGAAGTCTACGGTATGCATAATGAGCCAGGCGTCGATGTTGGTTCATTCGCCATACGCAGCGGTCCTTTCATGGCAGGCGCCGACCGGTTCCTGGTGACGATCAACGGCAAGGGTGGGCATGCGGCATCCCCGAACCTCACCCGGGACCCGGTATTGGTAAGTGCGCATATGATCACCGCGCTGCAGTCGATTGCGTCCCGGTTTACCGATCCCTTCGATCCGGTTGTCGTATCGGTCACCTTCATGAACGGCGGCAACGACCAGGCTCTTAACGTGATTCCTGCATCGGTTAAGATAGGGGGTACTATTCGAACAATGCAGCCTGAAACGCGCAACGCAGTCGAGCAACGCTTCCGCGATATCGTGGGGATGGCAGCCAAGCTCTTCGAAACGGAGGCCGAGATCACCTGGATTCCAGGATATCCGGTCACCGTCAACGACGAGGAGAAGACCCGCGTGGCCGTGTCGGCTGCCGCCAACGTCGTAGGGGCGGGTCGTGTCGAGACGGCCTATGCGCCATCGATGGGGGCTGAAGACTTCGCATACATGCTTGAGCAACGCCCGGGCGCCATCATTCTCGTCGGGAATGGAGACAGTGCCTACCTTCATCACCCTGCATACAATTTCGACGATAGAGCAATCATTTACGGCGTCAAATACTGGTTGTCATTGGCAAATCAGGAGCTCGGGCGCCTTTAGCGTCCATAAGGCACCTGTCAGGCGTGCAAACAAAAAGGCCGGCACCTCCCTCGGCGCCGACCTCTCGTAATCTGTCTCAACAACAACTGCCAGTACATCCGTGGTCAGCCGTCAGAGACATGATGGGTTGAATGTAAACCTTTGCGAAGAAGCGTCAAGTACAGCTTCCGGAGCATGCTGCCGCCGCACGACGCGGTCAAGCCGTCACCAGTACCCAGCAAAAGCCGGAATGAACGCCCCAATCGCAATCAGTGCCAATGCTGGCCAGTTTTTTGGAGATACTGGCCTCGGGGTTCGAGCGTGCGGCCACCCTGCAACGTTCGATGCGGATCACTCAGCCGTCTATCAAGCGTTGGCCGGAAAGGACGAGTGTTCCGGCGACAACAAGAGCTGCGCCAATCAAGATTGCCCACATCACCGCCTCCGCGATCTTGGGGGACCCGTATATGGCTAAACCCGATCCAGACTTGATTGTTCCGTATCTGTATCGGGGAGGATGATCGAAGCCTCTGCCAGTTTTTCCCGCGCAACGCGTTCCAGCGCGGCTCTTTCGTGCTCGCCTTGCTTCCAAAGTGCCAACAGCAATGTGGCGATCTGAAGTACTGCTTTCCTGTCCCTAGCAATTCCTTCCTCGCGACAGATCGTCTTAAGGACAGCATTCACGACGGAGAAATCGACACGGTCCATTAGCCACCCGCGCCGGGAGGAACGTCGTTCGTCAGAAGTTCCTTACGCTGACTAGTATCTTCGGCAGCCGCGTCGATCAACGCGTCAGCAGACTGCGTAAGGCCCACCCCCGCTCCGCGAGATCCGGAATAGGCTCCATCGAGGACGGCCAAACCAGCCGGAGTAGTTGTCGTGGCGTTCTTCATGATTTTCTCCACGGCGCCTGCGCTAGCCGTCTTTCGACTGAACTGCGCGCCGAGACCTTTGCAACAGTGCCAGGCCCACTTGGCCGATGCCGAGTAACGGGCGCCGCGGTATGGTGGTAAAGTAGCGAGATCGAAGTGGTTCAAGGTTGCAAATGTCGCTTACGCGCCCTCTGTGAGAAAATTGAAAAAGCAAAGCCCGACGGACGGGGTCGTCGGGCTTTTTTGCATGGACCTACAGACGTGTGGACCTGACAGCAGAACGCTGCATCTCGAGAATTAGCGGTTATGGCCGAAAGTTTCAAGCGCGTCCAGATGCCCATATGAGCAGGATCTCAATCGTTTCAGGCGCTCGGTCTGCATGTTGTGGAAGTAGGAGGGAGGTTCACGAGAGGGCGAGAACCTCCCCTTGCACTTCTGAAGAGAACTCCTCTGCGGCGGGGATCCGCATGATTGGAGTTAGGCCTTTACCTTTGTCTTTTCCATGTTTCCACATTCCTAATATACGCTTACCCGCAGATGCGGTCCATTTGCTCAAAAGCATTAAGTCCCCGGTGGAAACGTGTCCGGAAATTTCGAACAGGTGGAACTAGGCACTGGCGTCGATGCCACTGAAGAGCGGAAGTGTCGAACAGGTCAGTTCTGTCATCCATTCTTCTTCCCTTGTGCCGAGTAGAAAGAGTGTGGATGCAATAGCCCGCTCTTCCAGATGGGAACCGATAACGAAGGGCGAAGCCTCTGTCGGAGCTAAGTCTCAGTCACGCCTCGATGACACCGTTGTCTTCGCCATCCCAATATTTCAGCCGGTCCGCTTGGACCTTGATCAGAAGAAGTCCCGGGGTCTCAACGCCTTGTGGAAACCAGCGTTCCAGATCTTTCACCCAGTGGTCATCGAACATGCTGCGATCGCGGACAAGTGACGCTTTGCCCTCAATCGAGATGAACATGCCGGGCCTGCCGAGCATGCTGGGCGCTTCGCAAAAGGCGAGCGTCACGCAAGGATCGCGATCGATGTCAGTGATTTTTGAGGTGTTGTCATACGAAAAGAAATAGCTATCGCCATCATACTCGGTGTCTCCATTGTTGCTCATGGGGCGATTTGCGATTACTCCGCTCGATGTCTTCGTCGACATCATGCAAAAGTCGATCTTGCGCATCTTTTCGGATAAATCGGCCAGTGACTTGCCTGCCATTTCAAAACTCCCATACAGAGCTGCGGATCGGCGGATCCTTGTCCGTGAGATGGAAACGGTCTTTGTTAAAAAAGGTTCGCCGCCACTGAGGAAAGGAGTGCCGAGAGCCTTCGCTCGCCCGCTCCTGCCGCGGCCACACAGTTTGATTGTGCGCACTACCGGCGCCGCCTTGTCGGCGCATCGTTTAACGGTTTGTTCCTGCGGTTGATAATTCGGCTACGCTCTTGCCCGGTTCTTTAAATGCTCTCCAAGCCCGCCGGAGTTGGCCCATCCCAAGCTACAGGTCGAACGGATTCCTCGTCTGGCATCCTTAGCCGGGCGGCAGGCGGTCAGCAGCACCGCCGATTTTCTGCCGCTCCGGCATGGGATCGATGAGACTTAATGGCCCTGCAGGACAAGGGTCTGTACAGGCAGCAACAGGGCTTGCAGCCGTAATATCATCGCGTGGACGAGCCCGACAGTGTCCACGACATGCAGGAAGATCCAGCGCAAGGTGCCGATGTTCTTGTCGGCAAGCGCGTCGTGGTTATTCGTGTAGGCGTTGGCGATGCAACTGCTTCCCGGGGGAACGCCGTTGAGGCCGCCGGTAAAGAGTGGCTCCATGAAGACGGTCAGGGTCCCAGGCTGCGATACCTGCCGGACGTCGAGCAGTTGGTCTGTCGGCCGATATTGACCTGCGGCGATGACGTCCTGAACCTCGGTTACAACCATCGGAATGATGGTGAACGGCCGGCCGATGCAAGTCGCCTCGGCGATCATTCCCGTCTTCAACACCTGCGCCTCGATCTGCCCGAAGCCGGCGATCAGCACGTTTTTGCCCGCACTTTCTGGGACCAGGATGCCGGCGGGACGCAGCAGCGGGTTGACCACGTCGCCGCGACGCAGCGTAAATTGCTGCACCGTCCCGGTGACGCCGGCCCTGACGACGGTCTTGTCGAGATCGACCTGCGCCTGTTTTTCGGCCGCCTCAGCGCTCGCCTTTTGAGCCGGCAGAAGTTCTTCGATCTGCGTTTGCAAGGTCTGCTTTTTGGCGATGTCTGAATCGAGCGCACCCTTTCGACTGTCGATGTTGGTTTCAAGCCGCTCAACCTCGCGCCTGGCCACGGCGTCGTTCTTCAAGAGCTGCTTCTTCATCTCGTATTCGTCGACGGCCGTTTGGTAGTCTCCCTGGGCTTGCTTGATTTCGCCGTCGGCGCTTGCAAGCTCGCTCTGAGCCACTTTCATTGCGGCGTCGACTTCGGCAATCTTGCGCCTGGACGCATCGAGCGCGGCCTTCTGGGCGTCACTGTTGAGCCTGAACAGCGGGTCCCCGGCCTGGACCTTCTGGTTGATCCCGACATATACCTCTTCCACGCGCCCGCCTGTTTCCGGCAGAATTGTTACGGTGCGGAATATGGCGGTGACATTCGACGTCGATGGATGGAAGTAGAAGATCATGGTGATCAGCGAAATCGTCAGCAGGAGACAAGCAGAAATGCCCCAGCGCAGCTCGTACCACACGCTATAGAGTGTGATTTCGCGGCCGATCCGCTTTCCTTGGCCATAGCGTCGGTAGAGATAGTCTGGAACGATCGTCAGCAGGGAACACAGGATCAGTTCGAACATGGCTCAGTTGCCCTCTCCGTGGGAGTCCACCTTCGATTCTGACACGATCGGCTCTTCTCGAACCAGCGCTGGGTCTCCTGTCGACTGGACGTCACGACCGGACAGTTTCCCGAGCGACCGGGCAATGGAGTAGAGCGGTGTCGAGAAGTCCGGAAATTCGATGAAAGCCAGCAAGAGACCGGCAATCCAGAAAAGATGGTTGTGCGTGAACAACGAGATCAAACCCAGCACCGCCACGATTTCCAGCTGGATCTTGCTGGTCTTATGCGCCATTCGCTCTGGAAGCGCATGTAGCTGAAAATAGAGATTGCCAATAACGAGGACCATGACCAGGAGAAAGATAGCGACCGCCACGAAAAGATAGTCGGTCTGCCCAGGTGCGGTGATGAAGACTGGCAGGTGCTCAATCGCGGCAGGATGGATTTCTTGGTCCATGTCGGAAGTCCCATCGAAGGATCGTTGTTCCTGTCGTACCTGTAGAGACATAGCAAATTCCAGCGAGCTGAACAGGGAATTTTTCGATTACGACGGGCGGTGTTTCCCGGAACTTTCTGGCTGGTCTGTCCCTCGCGTTCGCAGACCACTCCAAGCGCATAGTGGCTCAGGAGCCAGCGGAGGTCTAAGATGTAGCGGGGGCAGGGGACGGAGCCATGAAATACTTTATAATGGTCGATTACGTGATCGAAGGCGTCTTTGACACCATGAGAGAGGCTCTTGCCGACGTCGAATGTCGCAAAGTCCTGGGCTACACGGCACGTATCAAATTGATACCGGAGGACACGCCGGAAGTCCGCGAGGAACTGGCTAAGGAGCAGAGGCGGCGATACGACGAGGCGGAGCAATTGGTGAATGGGCAGATCAAGACAGCGCAACGCCGAATCATGCAGCGTAGGGCACAAGCCAAGGCCAACAAGATCGGGCTCGGGTTTGGGATGTTTACCGGTGTCACCGTCCTGGTTTTCATTTTGCTTTAGACTGATAATAACTTTTCGATGATCGGCCGACTGAGCGCCGTCTTCCTCCACGCGGAGGTGCGCGGTTCGGCAGAAAAGCCGGTCGGGAGCAAAATTAGGGCTCTGTTGCAAGAATTCCGTTGATACCCGAACGAGTGCGGTCAATTTTCAGCGAGATTTTTGATGATGATTTGTTGTTTGCGGGTGCCGTCCTCTCACTCATCGCGGCGCTCGCAACCTTCCACGTCGAGATGCTTACGGCGGGTCAAAGTATGCTGCGCCAGATCGCCAGGGGCCAGCGTCGTAGACGATAACCGAGCGAAACGCGTCCGACCGTCAACTGTACTTCCCTCGAAATCGAGGTGACGGCCTAGGGCCGGCTGGCGGATGAATACCGTGCGGCGCACTTGGAATGATCGCCGATAGCGGCCAGAGCGAAAAAGCAAACCCCGGTATCGCCCGTCACACTCTCGACGCCGGATTTGGCCTGCGCCCCAACCAGGGGAGGTACAAGGGCACCCGAATTACGTCTTGGCCGAATTGCGCCGCATAGGCTTTGGCAGGAGCTGGATTGCGCTCCTTCAAGGAAATTCAGTGATCTCGTCGCAGCGTGGGATCAAAAAGCACGTCTACGTTTTCCTTTGAAGCCGCCGAAGGCTTTCGAACATCACAGAGAAATTGGGGGCGGGGTCACTCGTCTTGATTACGACGTATTGCTCATTATATATAGGGCATCGACTTTTGCTTTTTGAGCTTTGCTTTGCGTTATATGACGCAGCTGGCGAACCTTTTCTTACAGACATCGATCATTGACTGCCGACGGCTTTCGTCGGGCAGCAACTACTCGTGCGATTGAAAAGGATAATCGTCATGAACACAGGTATCGTTAAGTTTTTCAACACTACTAAAGGCTTCGGCTTTATCCAGCCTACGGACGGCAGCAAGGACATCTTCGTTCACATTTCCGCCGTCGAGCGCTCAGGGATGAGTTTCCTGTCTGAAGGCCAGAAGCTCAGCTTCGACGTCGTCGAGGATACCCGTTCGGGCAAGAGCGCCGCTGAAAACCTCCAAGCCGCCTAAAGAAACCATCGGTCTTTTGCCAGGGATCTACTGGCATCGACCGAACATTTCAAAAGTCGGAACTCCCTTCCTTTCCTCGTTTTCAGAGATAGTGATCGAATGAAAAAGACAAATGCCGACCAGCAAATCCAGCGGGCCCTCCGTCAGGTGAAGAACACCAGTGGCGGCGGTCACCTTGGCGGAACGAATTTCGGGCAATCGTACGATGCGAAGACATCGTCTGCCAAAGGCAAGTCCGACGGTAGCCGTAGAAATTCCCGCAAAGCCTGATCGCCTGCTGGAGAGGTAGCCTTAATGGGAGTGAGATCATGACCATCACGAAAGACGCGTTTTTCAACCCTGCCAAACTTTCTGCCGACGCGAAAGCGACGCAGATGAATGCGACAGTTCGCAATATTCTCGAAGCCGAAGTGGCGGAACGCGAAAAGAAAACGCAAAAGCTCAGGGCGCTCAGACTGGCGCAGCCTGTCGTAGAGCAGTCCAGAAAAAGTAAGACTTAGAACGCGGGCAGCCTAACCTTTCGCCTCCCTGACCACGGATGTACTGGCATGGAGATGAGATGGAAGCACAGTGGAGCCGGATTTATGTCCGGTTCCATGCTGCGGTTTAGGCACGCTAAAGCTAAGGGCGAAATTACAAGGATCTCGGAGCCAAGGAAATTAAAGGAGACCGTTTCTGATTACAAAAGAGAAATTCAGCGCAAATTCCCAAGCCATTTCGGTGGAGTTGACGCCGTCTCACGTTAAAGCCTTGAAGCTTGCGAAGGATGGCGACTTGCATTCCCAAGATGGCAAGTCCTGGACACATCTTAACGCTACCATCACTTTCGCGAAGTCAGACCGGTTCAAAGAGCGTCCAATCAAGGTGAAGTCGGTCACAACGGCGACGGTGGAGCGGCTTACGGAACTTGACCTCCTTCGCACTCTCGATCGATCCGATGGTGCGGCGCATTCGCCTCACGGAATTACCATGGCGGGCAAGCTTTGGCTTCTGAAGCACAAGTGAAGCACAGAAATCTCCCTCGCGCGACGAGGGCGAGCGTGGCGTTTATCGACGAAGTCGGTTGCCAAAGCTGCGGAGCGTGCTGCTCATACTCATCCGAGTGGCCCAGGTTCACCACGGAAGCCGATGACGATCTGGATTTGGTCCCCGGCTACTATGTGGCAGCTGACCAAGGCGGGATGCGCTGCGAAGGCTCGCGATGTTCCGCGCTGGCGGGTGAAGTAGGCATAAGCACGGCATGCCTTGTCTATGAAGTTCGGCCGGATGTTTGCCGAGCTTGTGTTCCTGGTGATGATGCTTGTCAGACCGCGCGGGCTAAATTTGGTTTCTAGCTGGCAGGTCTAAGGTTCTTTTCGCGATTAGCCTTAGACGTGCACCGGGCAATGGGCGACGGGGGCGCATTAACGGCGCGATACATTACATTTTTGAGATGTATCGAGGGGCAGCGCAGGTCAGGCGACGGAACCGGAGGCTAGTAGCCCTGCTATCGCGTGGAACTGGTGCTTCGCCATTCGGCGACATCCTCCTTTTGAACCCAGATTGTTTCTTCATCCCCAGCGCGACCATGCCCCAGCTTAAAGGTGACAACCTCGCCGAACGTTCGTCGGCCATTGGAGGGGTCATCATCGGCCAGGATCCTGACCCTTCCCAATTTCAATTTTCTGTCTGTAGATCAAAGGCTTACGCTCATATAACGAGGGGTCAGCCTTCGGTGCCACAATCTGACGGCTAAACTGCTCCGAACGCCAGATTGCTGTTTGACGAACGAGACTACTGTGGCTGACGCAGCTGCGCGGCGTCGCGAAACGAGATCAGGCGTCGCCTGTGCTCATCCCACAAAACCAGTTTTACACAGCGCAGGCTCTGCATCATGGTGATGCGGCCAATACCGGCCAATGCCGGGTGGTCTCTCAATACTTCCGGAAGCCTGTAATAGGGGACCCTACTCGACAGGTGGTGAACGTGATGGATACCGATGTTGCCCGTGATCCAGCGAAGAGCCAACGGCAGGTCGTAGTGCGATGCACCATGAAGGGCCGCATGTGGGAATTGCCATTCCGGTTCTCTCGACCAATGGGTTTCTTCAAACTGATGTTGCACGTAGAAGAGCCAGATGCCCGCGGTTGCGGCCAATAGGGCGACGGGCAGATGCACCAGCAGGAAGGGCAGGATTCCGATTGCCCATATCAATATCGTGGAGATGAGCGCGATCGCCAGATTTGTCGCCATGGTGGATATCCAAGGCAAGGAACCGGATCGCATCATGCCGAAGGGAAGCCGCTGCTTGAACAGGAACAGCCATGCGGGGCCGATGCCAAACATGATTGCCGGATGCCTATACAGGCGATAGCTGAGCCGACCGATCCAGGAACGGCGGTCATACTCCAACACCGTCAGCGTTGTTATATCGCCAACGCCGCGCCCCTCGAGATTTCCCGCCAAGGCATGATGCTCCGCATGCGCCCGGCGCCAGTAATCATAGGGCGTAAGCGTCAGGACGCCGATCACGCGGCCCGTCCAGTCGTCGATACGGCGACGCGCAAAGAAGGAGCCGTGGCCGCAATCGTGCTGGATCATGAACAAGCGAAGCAGAAAGGCGGCTGCGGGAACAATCAGAACGAGCCCGGCCCAGTAGCCGTAGTGAACCGCCGCCAAGGCACCAGCCCAGCAGAACGCAAATGGAATGGCCGTTACTGCAAGTTCGAAAACGCTGCGTCTGAGATGCGGCTGGCGATACATGGCGAGGATTTTGAGCCAAGCCTTTTCATCGGACAGGGGTGGGCTTTGATCGCGGTGGAGGGGCCTGGTCAAAGAATAGTTCCACCAATGGCAATGAATGAAGAGAAGGCAAGTGCTATCACAACGGCGGATTTGATGAGGAAAAGCGGGTAGTCGAAGCGATAGATTGGATGAAAAGAGCTCATCGCTGCTGGATCTCCTGAGGTTCGGAACGTTGTCGTAGGGACGCTCGCTTGATAATTGCTGCGCGGCCGCTTGGCGCGCTTCCTTTTGGCTTCATCTCTTGTGCTTGCAGCCCTGCAGGCGGCTTTTCGTGGCGTCCTTCATCTGATTGGCGAAGGTCGCCTCAACCCTCACCGGCGCGTTTTCCTGCTTGGGCTTCCGCGTCTCGCGGTTGCTTCGCAATTTGTCCTTTGGCCATTGGTTCGATCCTCTCAATTGAAATCGAGCTTTCCGCTTTTGTCATGAGGCGTGATCAGTGACATCACCGCCTTTCCTGAGACTTTTCCTATGCGGTATCGCAAATCCCGGCCTCGTATCGGGTTATCATCTTCGGCGCGTCGGAGGACGACGCGGTCGCGAAGCGGCGGTATGTCAAGGGATCTTTCTGCGGGCGCAGCGCTTGATGCGGCCTGAATAGCACCGATTGTCGTTGGTTGATAGAAGCTGGCGAGAAATATTATCGGGAGATAAAACTCACAGAAAATAATAATTGCGGTCAAATAACAGTAAGGGAATGTGACATAATTCGTGGGCCAAGGCGGACAGCCGGCGAAGTTGACACCGTTGCGCAGAAGCTTACTTTCTGCGCAAGGAGATGTTCATGGAAAAGCACGAAACTGGCTTCCGATTGATGTCGGAAGCTGTCCAAGCTTGGTACCGTTTCTACGCAGAGTCACCTGAAAATCATGCCTCCCAGGTCCTCTGCAACGCGGCGATCGACCTTTATCACGACGGATACCTGACGGTTGACGCCATCGCGGCCTCCCTCATCGGAACATACGTTGGGATCTGTTCGACGAAGGTGAACGCGCCGACGTCCGCATCGATTCACTAACGTCGTCGGTTCAAGCCCGACCAAATAGCGTTGGAACCAGCCATTCCATTCAAGCGCAAAGGCCGCCCGAGGACGGCCTTTGCGTCCTGCTTGCCGACTTTGAGCAAGCTGCATGAGCTTCTTGTCGGTGGCCTCTTCTTCGGCAAGAGGTGATTGCAGAAATGGCACGGCATCTTCAGACCGAGCTGGTCCGCCCATGCGATCAGAGTACTGTAGATGCTATGGGGGGAGCGGCGAGGGTGTGTCATCCTTCGGCGGTCGAAAAAACCAAAAGGAGCACCCTCATTGTCGGAATCATTTGACGCGACCCGGTCCCTCGCCGCCTTCGACCAGGATACTACGTTGGTCGTCGTGGTCGAGATGAGCCTATCGAAGTGGCTCGTCGCAGCGATTGTTCCAGGACTTGAGCGCCGGCCACTCAAGAAACTTGATGCTGATCCGGAGGAACTGCTGAAGCTGTTGCATAGCTGGCGGAACGAGGCCGAGCATTCGGGACAACTGATCAAGCGGATCACGGTTGCCTACGAGGCCGGACGCGACGGCTTCTGGCTGGCGCGCTGGCTGCAGGGCCGAGCCGTCGAGGCGCAGGTGATCCATCCCTCGAGCGTTGCGGTGTCGCGCGAACACCGGCGTGCCAAGACCGATCGTCTCGACACCGAGCTTTTGATGCGCGCCTTTCTTGGCTGGCTGCGCGGCGAGAAGCGCCACTGCAGTATGGCCGTGATTCCCACAGTCGATGAGGAGGACGCACGGCGGCCGAACCGCGAGCGGGACAGCCTGGTGCGCGAGCGATCGCGGATTGTGAACCGCATCAAGGCGACCCTCGCTCGCTTCGGCATTCGCGCCTTCAAACCCATTTTACGCAATGCCAACAAGCTGGACTCTCTGCGCATCGTGGACGGCACTTTGCTGCCAGAGAACACGCGCGCCGAACTGAGACGCAATTTTGCGCGAATGCGGTTGCTCTTCGAACAGATCCGCGAGATCGAACGCGAGCGCTTGCGCCGGCTCGCCACTGCTCCCACCGCACCTGCGGCAGAGCAAGGCGCGCATGCCATGGTGCGTCTCCTCGCGCGGGTCATCGGGGTCGGCATCGAGACGGCAGACATGCTGGTCCATGAGATTTTGTCGCGCGGCTTACGCGATCGAAGGGCCGTCGCCCGGTACGCGGGTCTCACCGGGGCGCCGGACGAGAGCGGCAAGCGCCGGCGCGAGAAGGGATTGGCCCGGGCCGGCAATGCGCGCGTTCGCTACGGCATGATCCTGCTGGCGTGGCGCTTTCTGCAATTCCAGAAGGACAGCGCCCTTGCCGAGTGGTTTACGGCCCGCACCGCCGATGGTCGCGGCGGCACGCGCAAGACAATGATCGTGGCGCTGGCGCGCAAACTGTTGATAGCCCTGTGGAGATTGGTCACGACTGGTGAGATTCCGAGCGGCTTCGTTTTGCGCGCTGCCTGACGCCAGAGGAGGGAGACAGCCGATCCGGCGGGCCGGAAAAGGTCTGCTGACAAGAATCCGAGGTGGTGGTGAACCCGATCACTCACATGGCTTCTCAAGCCGCGCTGTAGAATGGGCCCGCCGCCCCGGAGCTTCGCCCAATGATGCGTATGCCTGCATCATGGTTTGCGATCCGCGAGGATCAACCGCATACAAGCTTGTGGCGCATTTGCCGCGCCTGATGGCGAGCTCCCCTCGGAATTGCCTTGTTTGCTCAGGTCTCGCCCGACCCAAACGGCCTGCCGCCGTGCTCGCGACCGTCAAGGACAAGTCGCTGCGCGATGGAGTGCCTGGCGGCCCTCCACCCTTGACTGTCACTGCGCGCCGCGGCGATCGCGAAAATAGGTCGGGACGAGGAGATGGTCGCCAATCGGCCGAACAAGGAGATGATGAGAAAATGAAATAGGAGCAGGCTTGACAATGCCCCATACAAGCGAGCGATTTCGCAATGCTCGACGGCCTGCGCCGAAGAATTCGGGTAGGCGTCGAGAGCCGCGCTGACCGCCATTCCAACAGATTCGTTTCACTTGTCTATCGGTGGCGGCAGTCAATCTGACCTTGCCCACGGGCACCGCGGTCTGGGGAAGGTGATGACGCTGGGCCGGCTTTTGGCGAGTTCCACAAGAGAGCCTACGCCAGAAAGATTGATTTCCAGGTGTTCCCGTCGGTTGACTTGAGTGACGCCGGTTCGATTCCCTTCAAGACCGAGTACTAAGGTCGTGCGGAGCGAGCGCGATCGGCTAGCTGGAGCTAACCGACCCGCTGCCACCCGTTTTGCAGCACAGCGACTCTCATTAGGCCGCTTGCCAAACCTCGTTTAAAATGCGCGCTGCCAACGCCGCCTTGTCCTGTGGCAAAAACCGCCGTAGTGCTGCTGGATCATGTCCGGTGTACTGAGGGTAAGTAGATGCCGCTATCCGTCAGGTTTTTATAAGGTCACGCATCGAGGCTACTCCGTCGAGAGCACGTTGGATGTGGGCCTGTGTATTGTAAATGTGGGGGCAAAGTCGTAACCCGCCGCTGGAAGAGGCTGCTATCCCGAATTTTGAATAAAGGGTGTCGACCACCGTTTTTTGGTTTTGCTTCGGAACCTCTATCACAACAACCCCGCCGCTCATCGCCGGATTTTCCGGAGTGACAAGGGTAGCCCCGAGATCCTTTAATCCCTGCTTTAGTTGGCTCGCGAGTTCCGCTATGCGGGCTTCTACACGCCGCGGGCCGATCTGAGTGTGAATATCCGCAGTGTCCGCGATCGCTGCGATGGCTGCATCATCGCGTTGTCCGAGCGTTTCAAACTTCTTTGCGTTGTCGAGGTCGAGTTCGACCTTAATCTCTCCAGTGTAGCCGATCGTGTTTGGCCATATTCCGCCGGCGCGTCCTTTGCGCACATAGAGGATACCGACCTCCTTCGGACCCATGAACCACTTGTGCGCGCTGGCCGAGAAGGTGTCGCATCCCATGTCGTGGAGGTTGAGCGCTGACGCGCCCCAGCTCTGAGCCCCGTCGACATGACAATGAATGCCCTTCTCGCGAGCCATCACCACAATTTTCTTGGCCGGAAGCTTCAGTCCGCTCACGTTGGAGCATTCGGTGAAGCTGACGGCCTTCGTTCGGTCGGTGCAGGCCTTGGAGAACAGCTCGACGATTTGTTCGTCACTCTCGGGTAGTCGCGGCAATGCCACGCGCACGACCTTCAGGCCAAACCGCCTGGCCCGGATATCCCACGCCTCGTTGTTCGTGACGTGGTTCTGATCCCAAATGACTACCTCGTCTCCCGACTTGAAGTCGAGACCGTTGGTGATGACGCTGTTAGCCTCGGAGGTGTTTCGAACCAGGGCGATTTCATCCGGATCGGCTCCGATCTGGGCCGCGACCTTCATTCGGGAACTGGAGAGCCGGTCGTTGAACTGCGCCCGGTTATTCAACGAAACGTCGTAGTCCACGACGCGGGTCAATTCTGCCACCTTTGATGCCACAGACTCGAAGGACGGGCAAAGGTTCGCGCTGTTCATCGGAATTGCTGTGTCCGGGAAGATGAACTGGTGGCGGACGAGTTCCCAGTACATGTCCCCGCTGATCGTGTCTGCACGTGCCGCGGACATGAGCAGGTTTGATGTCGTCGCGACTGTGGCGGCTGCGCCTGCGAACTGCATAAGCGTGCGTCTGGTCATGGAGCCCTGCATTGCACTTCTCCTTGTGTTCGCTAACGGGCTACTGGAGGTCGATGACGACCCGGCCGTCGATCTTGCCTTCCTCCATGCGCGCGAAAATGTCGTTGATGTTCTCAAGCTTGTCCCAACTGAAGTGGGACGCCACCTTCCCGTCGGCGGCAAAGCCGATAGATTCCTCAAGGTCCTGGCGTGTGCCGACGATCGAGCCTCTCACCGTGATGCGTTTGAGAACCGTGTCGAAGACGGGAAGGCTGATCATGGACGGCGGCAGTCCGACGAGCGACATCGTCCCTTTGGAACGCAGCATGTGGAAAGCCTGCTCCATAGCCTCCGGAGACACAGCAGTCACCAACGCGCCATGCACCCCGCCGACTTCCTTTTGGACCCTGGCAACTGCATCGGGTTCCCGTGCATCGACCGTCACATCCGCCCCAAGTTGGCTCGCAAGAGTGAGCTTGCTTTCGGAAACGTCGACGGCAACGACGTGCATTCCCATCGCTTTTGCATATTGGACGGCCATGTGTCCAAGGCCACCGATGCCTGAGATCATTACCCACTCGCCAGGGTTCACTTCGGTTTCCTTGAGGCCCTTGTACACGGTAACGCCAGCACACAGGACCGGCGCTGCCGGGCCGAAATCGAGTTTGTCAGGGAGGATGCCGACAAAGTCGGGGTCCGCGAGGCCGTACTCGGCAAAGGAGCCATTGACAGAATAGCCCGTGTTCTGCTGGCTTCCGCACAACGTTTCCCAACCCGTCCGGCAATGAGAGCAGTATCCGCAAGCAGTATGGAGCCACGGAACGCCGACCCGGTCGCCCTCCTTCAACCGCTTCACCGAACGACCGGCCTTGGCGACATATCCAACGCCTTCGTGGCCTGGGATGAACGGTGGACTTGGTTTGACGGGCCAATCCCCACGAGCGGCGTGAAGATCGGTATGGCAGACGCCTGTCGCAGCGAAACGCACCAGTATCTGATCATCCGCAGGGTCTGGTATCGGCATTTGCTCAATAACCAGTGGCTTATTGAAATCGAGGACAACCGCTGCTTTCATCATGTTCGGCATGGTCTTCTCCCAACGATAGGACAGCGGCCGAAGGAGAGCACCACAAGACCTCTTATACAAGTAGCATCGTGTTTGTTACACGTATCGCAGGGTTGCCCAGGTTCGTTCGGACGGCATGGCGGAGTGGCCGTCGGATTTCCCGGCCTCGTAACTTGCCACTGCGACTACGCCGCGTGCCCCTGAGCCATCGACCGTGACTGGGGGCCGGCGACCGACAATCTCCGGTGACCAGCCGCCGAACGTCGGTGCTCAAGATCGACAGGTCCTTCGTAGATGCTATCGGCCGGAATGCCGCGACAAGCCTGGTGACACCTTATCATCGAGATGACCCATAGCCTGAAACTCAAGATGGTCGCGGAAGGGATCGAGACAGTGGAGCAGGTAACGAGCCTGCGTCATTCCGGCATTCAGTTCGGACAAGGTTGGCTATACTCAAAGGCCCTCCCGTTCGAAGAATTCATGGCATTTTATGAAAAGCGCAATGCCGGATAAAGGACGGTGAGGAGATAAGTCACACGCGGCCGGCGCGCCTCGGCAGTCGCCGTCCTCCTCGCCGAACAGGGCGGCGGGCGTGGCTCCAGAAGATCCGCAGTCCCTTGCAGCCCGCTTGCACCGGCACGACTAATGCCCTCTACCCGTCCGACCTCATTGGGCATTTCGGTCCTCGTGCACCAAATACCGATAAGGCGGATCGACGTCCGCTGCGGACGCCCTTGCCCCTTACGGCAACAACTCCCTACCGGAAGAGAACCGATCCTGAAAGCATCCAGGCGCAAGCCGCCGCAAATGTCGCCATAGAGCTTATGTCGTCGAATTCGACGCTCGCGCCCCGAGAGTTGCTGGAATTGCTCCTGCTTCGTCTTCCCGTGGAATAATGGGAACAACATGTCACGGGCGGGGTTTATAAAGAGTGACCGCGCTATCCATCAGTGCGTATCCCTGTAAAGCGGAATCGGAGACCTTGTGTCGACACCGGGTTGGCTGGTCTTAGTCGTTGAACGCAACCGCATGCTGCATACTGTTGCATCGGCAGAAGAAGCCCTTGATATGCTCTTTACGAATTGGCCGGTGACAAACGGCCTCGCCTTCTTCTCGGCAATGCAGGCCTGCGCTCCTACCGTGGCAGGCACTGCAACCCAGGGAGAAGCCCAGTCCGCATTCCTTGCGGCGGCGCTTGATGCAAGCGTAGTATTCCGGCTCGCCTAGGGCTGTAGCCTCGCAGCGTGTCCCGATCGCCTGCACCCGCCGGGGCTCTTTGTTGACGAACGCGGCTTCTACGCTAGCGAAGCTCTTGCGCCTGCTCTGGTGCGTCCTCTTAATTCCACCTCAAAGGCCCCGAAAATTCGCGGGGTTTCGTTCTGCCTTTGAGGAATGCCGGGCTATGCGAAGGGCCGAGAAGTACTATGATCGCCTTCTTGAATATAATGGAATCAAGACGTAGGCCGTGGGGCGCTCGTCGCTTTGTTGAAAGCTGCGCGGGGAAATTGGGCGGGGCAGATGGGGAAGTGGAAAGACCGGGTTATAGTTACGGCTATCGTCGCAGGCGCAGCTTATCTGGCATATTACGAATACCGCGCGGGGTACTTCACAAGACCACCGATGCCCGAGGGTGCATTTTCACTTTCCTACCCAAGCGGATTCCGTGCGATCATGGTTGATGTACCCAACGAGAGAGAAACTCGACGCTATTTGGGGCTGCCGTCGGACGTTCCATTCTATCTCAGCGACGCATGGTCGTTTTGCTATCCCCCTAGCAAGGAAGAACAAAAGCAAGTCGCCGTCACCTTGAAAGAGCGAAACCGGCCAGGTGAGAGAGCAGAGGCAGTTTGCAAAATAAAAGTGGATGGCAACCCTATCGTGCGGGGAGTGGTAACGTCGGTCCCTAGACCGTGACTTTGCGCCGCTACACTCAATTGGCCGAAGGATAGCGCCTTCCACTCGTCAGACCAAAGTCCAAACGAGATTCAGGCTTCAGTCTGATTTCTTCGGCGAATAATATCAGGCAATCTCTGGTTGATCCGAGTCGCACAGCCCGAGACCCGCGCGGCGAAAGATCAAGGGCTTTCCCGGTCCCGCCGACCAGGAAAGTCCTTTTGCGTACGAGCACAGTGTGGGCCGAGAAAACTAGTAGGTCTAATCGTGAGGGCGATGTCCATAGAACTATCGCGATGCTGGAGCTCTCGGGAGGCAAGCAACCGATGGGCATAGACCTGCAAATGGTTCCTGATTCCTCCACCATCAAACTCGCGCTGAAGACGTTGTGCCGCGAGAACGGTGTCGAGCGAGACCGAAGAGCAGTCGCTGAAATCGCGATTCTACTAACATCGCTGTGGCAACAAGGCACACGCGACGGAGAAGAACTCCTGCGCCTTGCTCGTGAAAAGCTCGCAGAGGCTGCAGCAAAACCCAATGGCGGCTCATACGATGCCCGTCGGTAGGCGCACGAGCGCGCGTTATGAGGTTGGCATCTCTGAACACCAACCCACGACTGTCGAGCCCTAATCGCAACTCTGGGCCAGGTCGCGCGAATCGCAAGGTTGCCTTTGTCCTGGCCGAGAGAGCGGCTTTTCCGCCACTTGGCAAAGATGCCGGGTTCACTTCATGCGCAATGCGCTGGCCCATGCCGGCAGGAGTGGCCGACGCGTGGTCTCCGCTTTCATTGCAACAGCTTTTGCCCAGGACACGCCCGAGGCCGCCAGCCAACAATGGCGCAACGTCGCCGATCAGATCAGGCCGAAAGTGCCGAAACTTGCTGGCCTCATGGATAGTGTGGAGGAAGATGTGCTCGTCTACATGACCTTTCCCAAGCAACACTGGACCAAGCTTCACAGCATGAACCCGATTGAGCGCCTCAATGGAGAGATCAAACGAAGGACCGAGGTGGTCGGTTCGGGACCCGTCCTTCGGCAACAAGATCGGCCGCGATATCGGTTTTTTTGACTGGGCTTTGGAAAGGGCTTCGCGGAGAATCTCGTTCTCCCATGGTTGCTCCCCATGATATGCTCTTGGCCGTTATGGGTTGCATGGAGAAAATCCGACGCTCTGACGCGCTTGAGCGTTATAGACCGGGACAATTTCCATAATTTCGACAGTCCGAAATCGATAGGTTACTCCGTAGGAAACTATGAACACAAATTCATCTTCGAAAGTTAGTCCGGTACAAGCGAAGTTACGCTCACCTTCACCTTCGCATATGGATACGACTAGCATGCAATTCCTCGTGAAAAACCGCGTGATGTGAGTCAATCAGCTTGGCGTTTGCGGCGGCTAGCGACAACGGAACTGTTATGCCTCGGCGTCGCAAAGAGCCTTTTGGTTAGAGTTAGCTTTCACGTCTTTCCCACAGATATTCGGGAACTGTGCACTAAATGGTTACGCGGGCGTATTTTACCTTATCAACACTGCGCAATGCCGTGCCCGCAGAGCAATCATCACATTCAAGGCTAAGCAGCGTTGCGGCGCTTTAGCGGCCACACCTTTGGAATTATCGGGAGGCCTTTTTCTGTGACCCCAGCCAACAACATGCGTGCTCGGCAGTGGTTAGGCCAAATGATAACCCGCTCGAGGTCTCGGACGACATCAGCTTCCAATTCAGCGACCATCGTCTCGTACTCCTCGATATAAAAGCGGTCAGCACCGTCACGCCGGAAGGCTTCCAGTGCGACGCAACCCTCATCGTAGGCTTCAATAAGATTGCAAAAAAACCGCCATGAGCTGGACGCGGGCAGTTTCTGGAGCAGTTGGCGTTGCGCAGGCAGCTTGAGCATCAACCGACGCAATCCAGATTGCGCGGTCGCACGGCAGCCGTCCTTCTCCATCCAATCGTTCTCCAATGGCGATCGTCTACCCAATAACAATGTAGCAACCGCGGGCCGCCACGGAAGTAAATTACGGTATGTTCTGTTTCCGTGCCCGTTCTAACCCCACCCGTGAATTAGCGGGGCTTTTTTTGGGTCATCTCAATAAAGTTAATTGCCATGTAACTACATGTCGATAAGCTGTCATTTATATATTCTTCTAGTTGTGCACTTGTCGAAAGGAGCCCGATGAGAAGTCAATCCGCAAGCGTACACTCGCACCCCTCTCCTGCCGAGGTCCGAGAACATCTGGATCGCATACTGTCGAGCCCAGACTTCATTCTCCCCGATCGCGGGCACAGGTTTTTGCAGTTCATCGTGAACGAGACACTCGAAGGACGCGCCGCCTATCTGAAGGCATTCACTATCGCAACCAGCGTCTTCGGACGCGACGCCTCATTCGATATGCAGAATGATCCTTGCGTACGAATGGCAGCACGCCAGCTTCGTAGTGCTCTTGAGCGGTACTATCTGACGAGCGGCTCAATGGATGAGGTACTGATTGCCGTTCCGGCTGGCGGTTACGTTCCAACTTTCGCAAAACGGGCGATTGAGGGTGGCACCAGGACTGAAGATGAAGCGCAAACGGTCTGTGCCGCAGGCGCGTCATTGCCCGAGAAGCCGCCAACCGAGCCGCCAAAGCGCGAAAGCAGATTGCCTCGTTGGATCATGATCACCGCTGGAATGATTGTACTTGCCGCCGTGGTGATGGCGTCGTTCACCGAAAGAAATAACATTACATCGAAGCAGCCAGTCATGGGCGGCGGCAGGGCAACGATTTTAGTCAAGCCCTTTGCGACCAACGAAGAAACGAGGGTCTCGAATGAAGTCCTGAGTGGGCTGAAAAATGAAATCGTCGTCAATCTCGTGAAGTCCAAAGAACTGGTCGTGATCACGGAGGGCGCAAAAACCAACGCCAATGAGGCCGACACGACATACACTCTGCAAGGCAGCATACGCCTGGAGGCTGATGATGTACGAGCAATCGCACGCCTGGTCCGGGGGGCAGACGGTGCAGTCGTGTGGTCGAGCGACTATGACGTCAAGATTAAGGGCCGAAGTATTCTCGACGTCCAGATGGCGATTGCGCAATCAATCTCGGCGGCGGTTGCAGCCCCATTCGTTGCCGGTGCGGAGGGACCAGCAATGCCGAAGGTTGGGACCGGCAGCGTTCGAGATTGAGCCTCTTTTTCTCCAGAGCGCATGAGCCTCCGTCAGGCGTGGCAAGGTTTCGGTTCCGACCACACGGGCGAACGTCAATCCATCATCGCTATTATTAGCGTGTGGCAGCGGCAGTAAGACCCGCGAATATAAGTGAGTAGGTGAGGTTACGCCCGAGAGTTTTCAAAATAACTCCATTGCCCTCCGAACGGTTACTGCCCTTTTCCTGGGAAATCTTCGCCATCCTTGACGTTCTCCATTGGATGATACTTATCTATCGGCCAAGATTGTCTCTTGGAGATGATTTTGGCGGGAAAGCGCGCCGCCGCTGTTTCGCGCCTTGCCGCTCAGCAGCACATCGAAGCCGGCAAGCTGATCGAAGTCAACTTCTGCCGGGCGATTCGCGAGTTCCGACTCCTGAAACACAGGGAGCGGCACAACAGCAAGGCGCCTCAACGCTAGCCGAGATGTGCCGCTATTCGGCTCAAAGCTCATCCAGCGTGAGCACCGCGGCGTCGATGTGTGCCTCATCGAGGCTTTGAAACCCTCTCGCCGGTCATTAAAGGGTCCCACGACCTCGCTTACTACGGAGTGCCGAACCCAAGGCTGCGGCCCCCAGGTAATTCTTGTCCATCACAGCACATACTTGCCCAGTAGGTCGGCAAACACATGGTCGGCTCCTTCACTAAACGTTGCCAGACTATTCACCTTGACTTTGACTTAATAGGTCAATCAGAAATCCCTAAAGTAATGGCGAGGTTTGAAAACGTACCGTTCCCATCGGGAGAGCTCCAGCTCATCCGCCGACACCAGGAGGAGTATCGTTTTCCAGGAATTCCTTGTACTGGACAGTCTGGGTCACGTTGACGTCGATTGCGGCGGACGATTTTGCCATGAGCCGCACGCCCGGGCCCCCGTCGACGGATCCTTCGCCAAACACCATGACGCCTGCTGCAGCAATTGCATCGGCGATTGCCCGAACCGACGGGGTGTCAGGAAGGGGACCCTGTTGTGCTTCCATTCCATTGACGATCGCGACAGAAATTCCCGCAGCTTCAGCTAGGTCCTCCGGGCGCCATCGCAAGAGTGCTCGTGCTGCCCCTACTTGCTCACCTGAGATCATGCCAACCTCCGAAGTTGCGGGCGGTGGGCAACCGCGATCATGGACGGGCCTGGCCTCCGCCTGATCGTCCTTGCGCGATTGCCCATGCCTTACATCACGTCGTGGACTGATAAACCGCAGCCGGTGGCTATTGTTCCCGGGTCCAGCATCGGGGCGCCGCCAGGAAAATGGCGCCGATCCGGGCGCAACCCCGAGTTCCGCGGAACTTTGGACCGCCGCACGGGTTAGGCCCGAACCAGGCGTTTCCGCCAAGAGCTGATGATGAACGTTCAAGAGATCCGATCGAGGCGACCGCCAATTCGCCAGGCGAAAGAAAGACCAAGCGAAGAGCTGGCCGGCTTGCGATCATTCTGATCGTGGGGTGGGGCTCATGTTCTTCTTTCTCTACATTTGTATCGTTTCTTGGGCCGCGCTCGGCTCCAGCTAGAAACGCGCGCGGTATTGCCGCGCGTATGATCCGGATCACGAGAGTGGACGACTATGTCAGAGAAAATCCTTGCCGCGCCTGTCGATGACCTTGCCCGTCGCTTTGGGGCGATGATCGACGATGAACTGTTTGCTGTCATGGAACTGCTCGAAAAGGCAAGCGAGAACCCTCAGCAACCGGATCTCGATGATGTCCTGCCGAGAATTGCGCTGACGGAAAGCGAAATCGAGAAGCGGTATCCGGGGATGCTTCTGCTTCCCTATCGCAATTGGAAGCAGCAAAAGGCCGCTTCCTGATCAATCCCACCCCGAAATCTTTGTACCATAGCGTACGCTCAACGGCATCAGGTCAAGAAATACGCCTCCTTGGCGCCGATGCAGTCTATCGGTTTGATAGCGCACATAGAATTTCCTTTCCGCCGCGCTAGTTAAGCGCTGGTTTGAGGGAGGCTGTGTGGTGACCAGTTCAGGTGAACATAAGCGCGCGATCGATCCTGTAATCCATAATGTCCTTGCGGACGATGCGCCCTTGGCGGCGGAGGATTCCGCTGCGCTGCTCGATGTCCTTCTCTCAGCGCGAAGAGGTGACTTTTCCGTTCGCATGCGCTCGGATCTGACTGGTAAGACCGGCAAGATCGCTGATGCCCTCAATGACATCATCGCGGCAAATCAACGCCTGGCTCAACAGTTGGATCACGTCGGCGAGGTTGTCGGGTGGGAAGGCAGGACGAACACACGCGTGCGCCTTGGATTGTCGGATGGCTCGTGGGCGGCAATGGAAGGATCCATCAATCACCTCATTGATGATCTTTTGTGGCCAACCACTGCTGTCACCCACACTATAACGGCCATCGCCAAGGGCGACCTGTTGCAGACTGTTCCGCTCGATGTCGAGGGCCGTCCACTCAAGGGCGAGTTCCTTCGATCGGCCGACATCGTCAATACCATGATCAAGCAGTTGAGCCTCTTTACCTCCGAGGTCACGCGCGTGGCGCGCGAGGTCGGTACTGATGGAAAGCTGGGCGGGCAGGCGCAAGTGCCGGAGGTAACCGGCGTCTGGAAGGATCTGACCGAGAGCGTCAACTCCATGGCATCGAACCTGACGGCCCAGGTGCGCAACATTGCCGATGTCACAATCGCTGTCGCCAATGGCGATCTCTCAAAGAAGATCACAGTGGACGTCAGGGGCGAAATTCTGCAGCTGAAGGAAGCGATCAATACCATGGTCGATCAGTTGCGTTCCTTTGCCTCCGAGGTGACCCGTGTCGCACGTGAGGTCGGCACCGAAGGAAAGCTTGGTGGGCAGGCCCTGGTGCCGGGCGTCGCCGGGACCTGGAAGGACCTGACCGACAGCGTCAATGCAATGTGCGGCAACCTGACTGCGCAGGTCAGAAATATCGCCCAGGTGACCACAGCTGTGGCGCGTGGAGATCTTTCGCGCAAGATCACCGTTGACGTTTCGGGCGAGATCCTGGAGCTGAAGGAAACCATCAACACCATGGTGGATCAGCTGAACGGATTTGCCGGAGAAGTCACGCGCGTCGCGCGTGAAGTGGGAACCGAGGGCCGTCTTGGCGGCCAGGCGCAGGTGCATGGTGTCGCCGGGACCTGGAAGGATCTGACCGACAACGTCAATTCCATGGCCTCGAATCTGACTGCTCAGGTCCGAAACATCGCCGAGGTCTCGACGGCGATCGCAAGCGGCGACCTGTCGAAAAAGATCACGGTCACCGTTTCGGGCGAAATTCTCGAACTCAAGGAAACCATCAACACGATGGTCGACCAGCTTAACGCATTCGCCTCCGAAGTAACCCGTGTTGCGCGTGAGGTCGGAACCGAAGGGCGCCTTGGCGGACAGGCCAATGTCCGCGGTGCAGCTGGCACCTGGAAGGATCTGACCGAAAACGTCAACTCGATGGCCGGAAATCTCACCGCCCAGGTCCGAAACATCGCCGAGGTTTCAACTGCGATCGCCAATGGCGATCTGTCCAAAAAGATCACCGTCGACGTCAAGGGCGAGATTCTCGAACTTAAGGAAACGATCAACACGATGGTCGACCAGCTTAACGCGTTTGCCTCAGAAGTAACCCGCGTTGCAAGAGAGGTTGGTACCGAAGGCCGGCTCGGGGGCCAGGCCAATGTCCGCGACGTCGCAGGAACCTGGAAGGATCTGACAGATTCGGTCAACTCCATGGCATCGAACCTCACGGGCCAGGTGCGCAATATCGCTGAGGTGGCGACCGCCGTTGCCCAGGGCGACCTGTCGAAGAAAATCACCGTTCCGGTTTCCGGCGAGATTCTCGAGCTGAAGGAAACCTTGAATACCATGGTAGATCAGCTGAACGGGTTCGCCGGCGAAGTCACTCGTGTTGCGCGCGAGGTCGGAACGGAAGGAAGGCTCGGTGGCCAGGCAAATGTGCTTGGCGTTGCCGGTACCTGGAAAGACCTGACTGACAGTGTGAATTCCATGGCTGGCAACCTGACGGCGCAGGTGCGCAATATCGCCGAGGTCTCGACAGCGATCGCCAATGGCGATCTGTCGAAGAAGATTACCGTTTCCGTGTCCGGGGAAATCCTTGAACTAAAGGAAACCCTCAACACAATGGTCGATCAGCTGAACCGTTTCGCCTCGGAGGTCACGCGTGTCGCCCGTGAAGTGGGAACAGAGGGAAAACTCGGCGGACAGGCCCAGGTTCCAGGTGTCGCCGGCACCTGGAAAGATCTGACTGAGAACGTCAACTTCATGGCGTCGAATCTGACCGGTCAGGTGCGCAATATCGCCGAAGTCACAACCGCGGTCGCAAGAGGCGACCTGTCTCGCAAGATCACCGTCGACGTCAAGGGTGAGATCCTGGAGCTCAAGAACACCATCAACACGATGGTGGACCAGTTGAACGCCTTCGCCGGAGAGGTGACGCGTGTCGCGCGTGAAGTCGGAACCGAGGGCAAGCTCGGCGGACAGGCCCAGGTCGCGGGTGTCGCCGGCACCTGGAAGGACCTTACCGACAGCGTCAACTCCATGGCCGGGAATTTGACCGCCCAGGTTCGCAACATTGCCGAAGTTGCAACGGCGATCGCCAACGGTGATCTGTCGCGTAAGATTACGGTCGATGTTCGCGGCGAGATCCTGCTCCTCAAGGATACGCTCAACACTATGGTAGATCAGCTGCGCTCCTTTGCCGGCGAAGTTACGCGCGTGGCCCGCGAGGTGGGAACGGATGGCCGTCTTGGCGGCCAGGCCGTGGTGCCAGGTGTTGCTGGAACCTGGAAGGACCTTACCGACAACGTCAACCTTCTGGCAGCCAACCTGACCACCCAGGTCCGCAACATCGCCGAAGTGACGACTGCTGTCGCCCGCGGGGACCTGTCTCGCAAGATCACTGTCGATGTGAAGGGCGAAATCCTCGAACTCAAGAACACCATCAACACCATGGTGGACCAGCTGAATGCGTTTGCCGGCGAGGTGACGCGTGTGGCGCGCGAGGTCGGGACCGAAGGCAAGCTCGGCGGCCAGGCGCAGGTGCCTGGTGTCGCCGGCACCTGGAAGGACCTTACCGATACCGTCAACGTCATGGGGGCCAATCTCACCGAACAGGTCCGCGGCATCGTCAAGGTCGTGACAGCTGTGGCAAACGGTGACCTCAAGCAGAATTTGACCGTGGCTTCAAAAGGCGAGGTCGCTGCGCTGGCAGAAACGATCAACAATATGACGAACACCCTTGCGACCTTTGCCGATCAGGTGACGAGCGTTGCCCGCGAAGTCGGCGTCGAGGGCCGCCTTGGCGGCCAGGCGAATGTACCAGGCGCTGCTGGCACATGGAAGGATCTGACGGGCAACGTCAATCTCCTTGCCGCCAACCTGACAACACAGGTGCGCGCCATCGCAGAAGTGGCCACGGCCGTGACAAAGGGTGATTTGACGCGTTCGATCAAGGTCGACGCGCGAGGCGAGGTCGCCGAACTCAAGGACAATATCAACACGATGATCGACAACCTGCGTCTCACCACCGAGCGCAATACCGAGCAGGATTGGCTGAAGACGAACCTTGCACGCTTCACCAACATGCTGCAGGGTCAGCGCGACCTGACCGTGGTTGGAAAAATGCTGCTTTCGGAGTTGGCGCCGCTGGTCGGGGCGCATCAGGGGGTCATCTATCAGGTCGACGCAGAGACGGATCGTCCGGTCTTGTCGCTTCTTTCCGTTTATGCGCAGGGCCTGGAGACAGAACACCCGAAGCGGCTCGAATTGGGGCAGGGCCTTGTCGGGCAATGCGCCAGTGATGCAAGGGCAATCGTCATCACCGATTTGCCAAGCAACGTCGTTCCGATCAGTTCGGGTGTATTTTCAACATTGCCACGCAGCGCCGTGGTCCTTCCGGTTCATTTCGAGGGTCAGGTCAAAGCCGTCATTGAACTGGCCTCTGCCGGGACCTTCAGCGAGCTGCAACTGTCGTTCCTGGATCAATTGACGACCTCGATCGGTATTGTGCTCAACTCCATTGAGGCGACGATGCAGACGGAGGGCTTGCTCAAGCAATCGCAGCAGCTGGCGGGAGAACTTCAGACCCAGCAACGCGAATTGCAGCAGACAAACGAGCAGCTCGAACAAAAGGCACAGCAACTCGAGGAGCGAAACGTCGAGGTAGAAGGCAAGAACCAGGAGATCGAGCAGGCGCGCCGGGCGCTTGAAGAAAAGGCCACGGAGCTTGCCCTGACATCGAAATACAAGTCCGAGTTTCTCGCCAACATGTCGCATGAGTTGCGGACACCTCTCAACTCCATCCTGATCCTCGGCCAGCAGCTCGGTGACAATCCGGAAGGCAACCTTTCGGGCAAACAGGTCGAATTTGCAAAAACGATCCATGCTGCCGGTACCGATCTTTTGAACCTGATCAGCGATATTCTCGATCTGTCCAAGATCGAGTCGGGAACAGTATCGGTCGATGCGGAAGAGATAAGGATCAGCAGCCTTCTGGAAGCCATGGCGCGACCCTTCGGGCACGAAGCCGACAATCGAGGACTTTCTTTCGCCGTGGAGATTGCGGCAAACGTTTCCGACAGCATCATGACAGACGCTAAGCGGCTGCAGCAGATTCTGAAGAACCTCTTGTCGAACGCGTTCAAATTCACTGCCGAGGGTGGGGTGACACTGAAGGTCGCCATGGTCGAAAATGGCTGGTCGCCAGACCACCCATCCCTGAAAGCCGCGGCATCGGTGATCGCGTTTGAGGTGACGGATACCGGCATTGGCATTGCACTCGAAAAGCAGCGCATCATCTTTGAGGCATTCCAGCAGGCCGATGCGTCGACGAGCCGTAAGTACGGTGGCACGGGCCTTGGACTTGCCATCAGCCGTGAGCTCGCAAATTTGCTTGGCGGAGAAATTCAGCTTCGCAGCAATCCGGGAGCAGGCAGTGCATTCACGCTTTTCCTGCCGCTCACCTATGCCGGTTCAACGACGGCAAGGGTAGTGGCCGAAGGGACCAATGTCGTACAGCTTGCCGAGGTCGCGGCCGTTAGACGGGGCGACAAACCGGCTGAACGCTTGCTGGATGATCGTGAAGAAGTCGCGGCCACCGATTTGGTACTTCTCGTGGTCGAAGACGATCCCCATTACTCGCGTATCCTGATGGATCTTGCCCACGATCGTGGCTTCAAGGTTATCGTCGCCCAACGCGGCAGTGAAGCGCTGGCTTTGGCGCAGGAATATCAGCCGACGGCAATGTCGCTCGACATTTTCCTGCCTGACATGCTCGGCTGGAGTGTTCTCAGCCAGCTTAAGCAGAACGTCCAAACGCGGCACATCCCCGTTCAGATTGTCAGTCTCGACGACGACAGGCAGCATGGGTTGACACGGGGTGCCTTTGCATTCCTCAAAAAGCCGGCCACGTCGGAGGGGCTTGGCGAGGCCCTGTCGCGGCTGAAAACCTATGCGCAGTCACGGCGTCGGCGACTGCTCGTCGTCGACGACAACGAGGCCGAGCGCGCAAGCGTAGCAGCGCTCCTCGGCCATGACGATATCGAGATTGAAAGCGTCGGGTCAGGTGGCGACGCCCTGGCTTCCCTGAAGCGTGATCCGGCCGATTGTGTCGTTCTCGATCTCACCCTGCCCGACATGTCCGGCTTTGACGTCCTCGAGAAGATGCACGCTGATGGCGATATCGCCGAAGTTCCCGTGGTTGTCTTCACCGGTCGGGAACTGTCTCCCGACGACGACAGCCGTTTGCACAGCATGGCGCGCAGCGTCGTCGTCAAGGGCGTTGAATCGCCCGAACGGCTGTTGGACGAAACGGCGCTCTTCCTGCACCGCGTCGTTGCTGACTTACCGACCGAAAAGCAGAGGATGCTCCAGCAGCTCCATAGTTCAGACGAAAGTCTGGTTGGCGAGACGGTGCTGCTTGTTGATGACGACGCGCGGAACATCTTTGCTCTCAGCAGTGTTCTCGAGCGCCGAGGCATGAAGGTTCTGACGGCAACCACCGGAAGCGAGGCGATCGAGATTCTGGAAAGGGAAGCGTTGGTTGCCATCGTTTTGATGGACATCATGATGCCTGGCATGGACGGTTACGAAACAATGATGGCGATACGTGCCAGGCCGGGCTTCCAGAGGCTGCCGATCCTGGCGCTGACCGCAAAGGCGATGAAGGGCGACCGTGAAAAATGTCTGGAGGCCGGCGCCTCCGACTACCTGGCAAAGCCGGTCAATACCGAGCAATTGCTGTCTGCTTTGCGCATGTGGCTGCATCGGTGAGGGAGGCGGGATTGGAACGATTGAACATCCTTCTCGTGGACGATCAACCGGCGAAGCTCTTGAGCTATGAGGTCATCCTCAAGGATCTCGGTGAAAACCTGATCAAAGCTCAGTCCGCCAGGGAGGCACTTGAACATCTTCTTCGCAACGAGATAGCGGTCATTCTCGCCGATGTGTGCATGCCCGAACAGGACGGCTTCGAGCTTGTCAGCATGATCCGCGAACATCCGCGTTACCAGAACACTGCGATCATTTTTGTTTCGGCGGTCATGATGACCGAGCCTGATCGGCTGCGAGGATACGCTGCAGGTGCTGTCGACTACGTCTCCGTTCCAATCGTGCCCGACGTCCTGCGGGCCAAGGTGCGGGTCTTCACCGACCTTTATCGCAAGACCAAGGAGCTCGAGAGGCTGAACAGCGAGTTGGAACAAAGGGTCAGCCAGCGCACCGCCGAACTCGAGGCCTCATCGGAGCAACTGCGCCGGTTGAATGAGGAGCTGGAACACCGCATCGAACAAAGGACACGCGAGCGTGAGGAGGCTCTCGCGCAATTGTTCGAAGCTCAGAAGATCGACACGATCGGTCAGCTGACCGGCGGTGTGGCGCATGATTTCAACAACCTTCTGATGGCAATCCTTGGAAGTCTGAGCCTCTTGAAGAAGCGCTTGCCCGAGGACAATCGCAGCGAGCGACTGCTCGGCAATGCCATTCAGGCTGCCGAACGCGGTTCGGCCCTGACCCAGCGCCTGCTTGCCTTTGCCAGGCGTCAGGAGTTGAAGCCGACCACTGTCGATTTTGAACAGCTGTTTGCCAACATTGAAGATCTCCTCGTCAAGGCCGTGGGCCAGGGCATCGACATCAAACTAGACGTCGCCCCGGAGCTGCCGAGCATACTTGTCGATGCCAATCAGCTCGAACTTGCTCTTTTGAACCTTTTCGTCAATGCGCGCGACGCGATGGATGGGGCGGGCACCATCATCCTCCAGGTAGATGCTGCCGATCACCCGGGATCACTAAGCGATGGTCGCTACGTGCGTATCCGCGTCACGGACGATGGCCCCGGAATGGACGAACCAACGCTTGCGCGGGCAACTGAGCCGTTTTTCACGACGAAGGGGCCAGGAAAAGGCACCGGTCTCGGACTATCGATGGTCCAGGGTCTGGCTGCCCAATCCGGCGGGGCGCTCGAGCTGGCAAGCAGGCCGGGGGCTGGGACATCCGTGAGTGTCTGGTTGCCGGTTGCCGACACGTCGAGCGATCCGGTTGCGGGTGGGCGTGTTGACGGTGCCTCCGATGCCCCGCCGCTGTCAGGAGAGCTTACTGTCCTTGTGGTGGACGACGATCCATTGGTCAGTATGGGAACCGTGGCGATGCTGGAGGACCTCGGTCACATCGCCGTTGAAGTGACCTCGGCATCGCAGGCCTTGCAGCTTCTTGGGGAAGAAAAGCGTTTTGATATTGTGATTACTGATCATTCCATGCCCGGTATGACCGGAGCCGAGCTTTCCCGAATTATACTCGACTCCTTCTCGTCGCTTCCGATCATACTGGCATCCGGCTATGCTGAGTTGCCCGACGATCAGGAGCTAACTGAACTGATCAGACTGACCAAACCCTTCTCGCAGGCCCAGCTGAAGGAAGCCCTCCAGCAGGCAAAAACTCCCCAAGGGTCGACCGTGCAGTCGGGCCGCCATTGATAGTCGCTCACCAGGACAAACGCGTCGCTCAGTCCGGCGTCAACCGATCTACCGGTCGGGAATTGACGCGGTTGTGGACGCGTCAATGTCATGACGCCCAAATGGATTGATAGCGACGAGTATCGACAAGACACCAGCCAATAACCAGACACCGATAAGAGCGGGCTTGAGCGTCATAGAAACACCTTTGGGCGCGAACGCCAGACAAATCGCGCGATCTCTGTTTGACAGCCAACTCTTAGAAAAAAGTGAATTGCAGGTTTCGCTTCGCGATTTCGGCTGTGCCTGGCAACCAACAGAATTCATGTGTTTCGTTCGGACATGCTGCGACGATTACCGATCACAGATTGGCAAAGATCAATTCTCGTTGGCCCGGCCGGCTGACTCTATCTGTTCCTGGAACAAAGGGCTGCGAGCGTGGTCAAAAGGATCAGGGGGGCGAGCCGGATCACTCGACTGTCGGGCGTCGAAACCGTTGTCGCCATCTTGTCGACGGCATGTGCGATCTCGTCGATCTCGAGCCGCAACCGCGTAATTTCCTCCTGAGCAAAGAGGAGAGCTTGTTCGCGTCCCGTCTTTTCAAACCGAGCCCGCGAGGGAGGATTTGCCGTCTTAAGGTCCTCTTCGTCGGCTGGCGACCAACCGTCTCTGTTCGTTGAACCCTGCATTGAACTCCCCTGTAACTTTCCCGGAAACGGCCCGCGGAAGAGCCGCTTTCTGAAACTCGGGCCTTAGTCCCGCCGTTGAGTGTCATCAGATATTTCCTCCAATGCGACACCGGCCATTTCCTCCTGTCGGACTGCGATGTCGCCAAGGGAGAGGATCCCGGAAACGGTTCCGGCTGCATCGAACACGACAAGCCGACGCATCTGAAGCTCCGACATCCGTGCGGCCGCTTCCAGGAGATCGTCCTCCTCTAGACAGCCCTCTATTCCAGACGTCATGATACTGGAAACGGGTTGATCACAGGATATTCCCTCGGCCACGGCTCGTATGACGATGTCTCGGTCGGTCACGACACCAATGGCGTCTCCGTCAATGATCGGGATTATCCCGGTATCCACTTCCGACATCAGCTGCGCGACACGGCGAATTCGAGCGCCAGGACCAGCCGTGACGATTTTTGTGGTCATCACCTCTCGTACTTTCATCGGTTTTTCCTCCGTGCTCGACTGAGACAACCTCCAATCTTGAAGGTTGTTCCCTTTGGCACGCCAGGAGAATTGCGTCGGAAGACGATGCGCGCGCTCCGATGCAAACTGGATTTGGTGAGATGCTTCACAGCCTATGTGTTTTTTGTCGCAGGGCATCGCTCGGCAAGTGCTCTTGCGCAAGCCGGCTCAAAACCAAGGACGGGCGCCCAGGCGTGCCTATCTGACCGGGCACCTGCATCTCGACGGTCTGCCAGCGTACGCAAAAACATAGGCAACAACAGGATGTTATACAGCCGGCAATGCGCAGGTGAAGCTGAATCGTGCAGCGACGATCCTGTCGTTCGTGTTCCCTCTCATTCTGAGTCCAATGTCCGTCGCTGATCGATCCACCATGCAAAATCGGCTCCTGGCCCGCCTTCCTGATGAGGAGTTCCGCGCCATTGTGCCATCACTTGAGGCAGTTCATCTTCCCCAGGGCTTCGTCATTGTTAAGGCCGAGACTCTCATCGAGCACGTCTACTTCCTCTGCAGGGGGATCGGCTCCGTCATTACAGTGTCCTCAGGCCGCCAAAGAGCTGAAGCGGGGATGTTTGGACGCGAGGGCTTTTCGCCGACGTCGGCAGGCGTCGGTGGCACGATCAGCGTCCACGAGGTATTGATGCAGGTAGAAGGATACGGATATAGAATGACATTAGATGCGGCGCTGCAGGCGATTTCTCAATATCCTGCTTTCGCCAATCTTCTGGCGCGCTTTATCCAGACGTTCGCATCGCAGATCTCCTTCACTGCCCTGTCGAACGCAAATTACCAGATTGACGTGCGATTGGCGCGCTGGCTACTCATGTCGCATGACCGGGTTGACGGTGATGAAATCGCCCTGACCCACGACTTTATCTCTTTGATGCTCTCTGTTAGGCGACCGAGCGTGACAACTGCGCTCCATGTACTCGAGGGCAAAAGGTTTATCCGATCCGAGCGCGGACGGATCATGATCCGTGACAGGCGTGGAATGGAAGAGTTTGCAGGAAATGCCTACGGCAAGCCGGAAGAAGAATACCGACGCCTGATCGGCGATCTCTGATCAGGCGCTTGCGTCTTTGCTCTCCGTTCAGAACAGGTTTTTCATCAACCGTCGATATTCCTCTTCCGGCTTGCCATAGGCGTCGCGGGCGAACTCCTCCATTGCAGGTCGGTTGCGCATGATAATATTGCTCCGCTCCGACTTGATGAAGCCGTTACCCTCGAGGATGTGTAATGAGGTCGTGACACTCGGCCTTCGAACCGAGAGCATCAGGGAGATAAATTCATGCGTAAGCCCGATTTCATCGCCCGGCACACGGTCATGGCACATTAGAATCCAGCGTGCCAGTCGCTCGGTAACGTCGTGGATTGCGTTTGAAATGGCGGTGTAGGTCAGTTGGACCGAGAAGGCCTCAATCGAACGGATCATCACTTTGGAAAAATTCCGGTTTTGGTCCATCCATCCGCGAAAACGCCCATAATCCATGCGATAGGCCTCCGAATCGAGAAGTATCACCACTTCGTGGGGGCTGTTTTCCGTACTCGCCACGGCAGAGGTTGGAACATAGCCATCGGAGCCGAATATTCCTGCTTCGGCCCGGTTGCCCTCGGGCGTCGACGCGATAATCGATCCGATACCTGACGTGAGAAAATAGATGTAATCGATGGGCTGCCCTGCATGGGCAACGACAGTACCCCGCGAAAGCTTGAGGAATTCAAGATCTTGCGCAATTTGGCCGTAGTCGCTTTCAGGCAGGATGTTCAGCAGCTTGTTTGTCACCGAGGACTGAGCTGGCGAAACCATGGCCTTTCCTTTCCGTCCGGCAGGAATGATCGCACCAGTCTGGCGCCTCCGCCTGATGTGCTAACCGGGAAAGGACATGCAAAGTTCCCTATTGGTGATTGAAAGGCGCGCCAGGCCTAACGATTGAAAGGGGCAGTCTGCTTAATGAATACAGCCCTCCAGCGCTTTTGCGGCACGTCTACGGTGTCGACCGCTGACGCGAAGTGACCAGTGATCTACATATGGTTGGGGAGGAATGAAAAAGATGAGCATCATGATCGTTGAAGACGATTACGTCCTTGCCAAGGACCTCCAGTCCATTGTCGAGGCGGCGCGGCATCGAAGCGTCGGTCCGCTGCAGAGAATGGAGCAGGCTCTCGCCTACGCAGCCACCGCAGACATTGCTCTAGTCGCCCTCAAACTTGCCGACGGACCGACCAGAGCGTCTATGGGGCGCAAGCTCATCGACATGTTCCGACTGGAGGTCATCTATGTAACCGGGGCCGGAAGGTCTGAGAGCCGGCCTGGATCCAGTGAAGTGATCATGAAGCCATTAAGCGAAGAACAGGTCTCTGCCGCCATCGCACGTGCGGCCCTCAGGCATGCCACCCGCTATGACCGGATTCGACAGTAGAATTCTTGTTTTTAAAGAATGACGGACACAGTGGATTTAAGCAGACCTATATCCGAATTGCCAGGGGCGTTGGCGCTGTTGCAGGTGATGAAAGGAATGGCAATCGCGTGCGATCTACATGCACCGCTGCCCGTCATTTCGTACTCTAGATCAGCGGCGCCACAGCACCGACCCTTGGTGTGGTTTTGACCTGGTCTATGTCCATCAATCGACGGTACTCTCGCTCGGGAGCGCCATATGCGTCCCCTGCATAGTCTTCAAGACCGCTTCTATCCCGCACCACAACCAAAGCGCGCTCTGATCGAATAAGACGTTGCCCTTCCAACATGTGCAGCGCAATTGTGACCGAGGGCCTTCGTACGGCGAGCATCAGAGAAAGATAGTCGTGCGTCAGGGCGATCTGGGAGCTTTGCATCCGATCCTGCGACATCAATATCCATCGCGCCAGCCGAACATCGATCGTATGGGATGCATTGGAAAGTGCGGTAAAAGCAACTTGATGGTTGAACGCCACGAGATAACGAAGCAAAAGGTCCCTCAGCGCCGGACTGCTGTTGACAGGACCGTGCAACGCCGTGAGCTTCAGCCGCAGGCCATGCCCCGCGACCTGGATGACAATATCGAATGGGCCCTCACTTGGCCTTACAAGCCCTCCTATGGGCGTAAACCCTTCCCGCCCCACCATTCCTGCCTCTGCCCGCCGGCCCTTGGGAGACACTGCAATGACCGAAGCAATGCCATTGCAGGGAAAATAGACATGGTTGAATGACTGCCCGGCCGTGGCGAGGTGGAAGCCTTGGGGAAGATCGACTTCCTCGAGGCCCGTCGAGATCAGATCATAGTCGTGATCGGAAAGGCTGTTAATAAGCCTGTTACTGCTGCGGTTTCCAGTCATGACGGAGCCTTCGGCGCCATCCCGCCTTAAGTGCGCGATGACGAGTGCCTTGGAAGACGACGGATCAGGTGAAACAGGTTCGTGCCCTAAAAGTTCCGATCATCCGCGAGAGTGGGTCTCGTCCGGGGCTTAATGGTGCTTTGTGGAAAATAGAGCGAGCGCAATATCACCCAATGCATGGACGTCTTCGCAAAGGTGAAAACCGCCGAAGCTATCCTTAACGCTGGTGTCAACGTGTGAGGTCGCAAACACGAATGGAATTCTGAAGCTGTACAACCGATCCGCAATCAGAAAAGCTGCTTCCACGTCCAACCTGATATCAAGGATGGCGGCGTCGGTTGCCTCAGGGTCAATCATGTTGATAGCAAACGGGACGCTCGCCCCCGTGATCCTCGCGCCAGCTGCCTCCAGGAGCCGCCGAGCTTCGTCCGCCACAAAGTAATCCACTTCAACGACCAAGATTCTTTTGCCGGCGAACAGGTTGAGCGGAAAGCCATGGTTATTTAGGTCCTTATTGGCCACGATTTCCCTCACGAGTCATTCTTGCCTTTCGACTCTAGATAGTGTCCGGTCCCTGCCGAGATGCGGCCGGCCCGTAAACCATTTCCTCTCCATAAAGTCGATTTCTGTGAGTTGGTCCACTCACTTCTTGGTTGCGCGAATCCAAACAATGGAGGCGATCTTTTGTTCCGCCCTCTAACTGGCACTTGCGGCGGCAGTGCCTATGAAGTGTCGGGCCTCGACTTTCCGGTTCACTGCATCCTTTTCCGGGTAAGTGCGTTATCGAGTGGCAATACTCGCAAAGGCCCCGAGGCGTCTGCCATGAAATCTTCAAGCACAACGACACTGCTCATTCTGTCGATGGCTCTTTTCGGCCTGCTCACTACGACGCGAAGCGCGGCGAACGGCGCCGTACAAACCGCTGCAGAAGATCATGGGAGGGGTAGACACGCCAAGGTTCCAGAGGCCATACCAATGAAAGGCCTCCGCGACGTCTTTTGGCGCGTGGTTCATGAGGTTCTTGATGACCGCGTGGCACTCATCGCGGCCGGCGTGACCTTCTATCTCCTCCTGGCGCTTTTTCCCGCGCTCGCCGCCCTTGTTGCCATCTATGGTTTGGTTGCAGACCCGGCGACAATGGCTGATCACTTGCGCGAACTCTCGGCATTGTTGCCGCCAGGCGCGTTCGACCTCATCGCCGATCGGATCAGGAGCCTCGTTGAAGCGAGAAGCAGCACGCTGGGGCTGACATTCTTTGTCGGCCTGGCAGTCGCGGTATGGAGCACTCACAGCGCTACGCTTGCCATTTTCGACGCAATGAATATCGCTTATGAGGAAACGGAAAAGCGCGGTCTGATCAGGCTGAACGTGCTTGGTCTCTGTTTCACGCTTTGCGCAATGCTTGCTGCAACCTTGATGATTGGACTGGTCGCGGTGATGCCCGTCTTGTTGTCCTATCTGTGGCTCGATCAATTCAAGGAAAATCTGGTCCTTTTGCTGCGCTGGCCTTTCCTCCTCCTGATTGCGGCGATCGCAACAACTGCCGTATACCGGTTCGGACCAAGTCGCGAACCGGCAAAGCTTCGGTGGATGACCTGGGGGGCCGCTCTCGTGACGCTGGCCTGGTTTTTAATGTCAACCGGCTTCTCGTTCTATCTCGACCATTTCGCCAACTACAACGCAACCTATGGTACTTTGGGGGCGCTGATGGGTTTCCTTGTCTGGACCTGGCTGTCGTTTGTCATATTGATCGTAGGCGGCGAATTGAATGCAGAACTGGAGCATCAAACCGCAAGGGATACGACGACCGGCGCCGCGTTGCCTATGGGAGCCCGCGGTGCCTATGTTGCAGATACGCTGGGAAAGACGGCCGATGAGTGATTTGTCTGAACCGGCGGGCCACGACTGAAATAGCAAGATTCCCGCGACATCAAGAAACAGTGACGATTGCCGGAAACCTTCGGCAACGCTGGTGGTTTTGTCATCCGCATAGGAGATCACGATGACGTTTGCTATCGTCACCACATTGATAATAGTGCTCGTTGCGAGCGCTCGATACCTCACCTACGCCTTGGTCGGGTATCTCGACTATTTTCTCGAAGAGCGACGAAACCTTGCAGCGCTGAAAAAGGGTACACGGCGACGCCCCGATCGATTTCGGCAATAGCCACTTGGCCAAAAACGGTTAGTTTAGCGTTCTGTCTTTCTGCGCCGACTTCTCGCATCACGCGGGGGTGCCGGATCTCAAAACAACGACGCTTCGCGGGGAGAGGCGGTATTCGTCGGCTTCAATCGTTTCTTCACGGGCATCGGGATTGGTTGTTGTCAGGACTGTTATCCAGTCATCCTTATCCGCGGGAAGCTTGAAGTCCACGTCACCGTCGTGAGGATTGAACAGAAGAAGGACGTCATTCCATCCTTCGTCGGAACAATCGGATTGCGATAGCCTCAGGCCAATGGTCGTGCTTCCAGGATCGGACCAATGTTCCTCGGTCTGTACTCCGCCGACTGGATTGAACCAGGTGACAGCCATGCCGTCGCGCCAGTTCTCGCGCCTGAAGATCGGGTGCTGACGGCGCAGCTTGATCAGCCGCGTCGAAAATTCCCGTAGTTCCTCGGCACTGGCTGGAAGGTTATCCCAGGGCACCCAGCTCACCTCGCTATCCTGGCAGTAGCCATTATTGTTGCCCATCTGGCTCCGGCCGAACTCATCACCAGCCAGCAGCATGGGCGTCCCATGGGACAAGAACAGCGTCGTCAGAAAGTTTCGTTTCTGCCGATCGCGCACCATGTTGATCGCTTCATCACCTGTTGGACCTTCCACGCCATAATTGAAACTTTGATTGTCGTTGTGGCCGTCCTGGTTGTCTTCGCCGTTCGCTTCATTATGCTTTTCATTATAGGAGACGAGGTCGTTGAGCGTGAAGCCATCATGCGCCGTGATGAAGTTGATGCCAGCCCATGGCCTGCGCCCGCGCAGATCGTAGATATCGCCGGAACCGAGCACACGGGCGGCGAAGTCTTGCGTCATCCCGTCTTCGTCCCGCCAGTAACTGCGAAGCGTATCTCGATATTTATCGTTCCATTCAGCCCATCCGGGTGGAAAGCCACCGACTTGATAACCACCTGGTCCTATGTCCCATGGCTCGCCCACGAGTTTCACCTTTGAAAGCACCGGGTCCTGGCCGATTGCATCGAAGAACCCGCTACGCTGGTCGAAGCCTTTCGGCTCGCGTCCTAAAATGGTGCCGAGATCAAAGCGGAACCCGTCGATGTGCATGGTCTCAGCCCAGTAGCGAAGGGAGTCCGTCACCATTTGCAGCACTCGGGGATGCGACGTGTTGATCGTGTTTCCGGTACCGGTATCGTTGATGTAGTAGCGAGGCTCGCCCGGCAACGTCCGATAATAAGAGAAATTGTCGATCCCCTTGAACGAGAGCGTGGGGCCAAGCTCATTGCCCTCGGCTGTATGATTGTACACGACATCCAGGATCACCTCGATGCCGGCGTCATGGAAGGCCCTGACCATGTCGCGAAAGCCGGCCATGGCGTCAGGGCCGTAGTAGCGCGAGGCCGGTGCAAAAAAACCAAGGGTGTTGTAGCCCCAGAAATTCCTCAAACCCTTATCGAGGAGATGCGCATCGTCGGGAAACCAGTGAATTGGCAAGAGTTCGATGGAGGTAATGCCAAGGCTCTTGACGTAGGCGATAATGTCCTTGTCCGCGAGGCCCTCAAAGGTTCCCCGAAGATTGCGGGGGACTGCCGGGTGCAATTGCGTAAACCCTTTGACATGACACTCATAGAAGATGGTCGATGACCACGGGATCGAAGGCTTGGCATCCCCCTTCCAGTCATAGGCTTTCGCATCAACGACGCGGCATTTCGGCATGTCCGCCGCGCTGTCGGTGTCATCGAATGCCAGGTCCTTTTCAGGGTCCTCCATCTGATAGGCAAACTGGGCCTGGCCCCAGTTGATTTCGCCAACAAGCTCCCGGGCGTACGGATCAACCAGCAGTTTGTTCGCATTGAACCGATGCCCGTTTTCGGGCTCATACGGTCCATCAACGCGGTAGCCGTAGAGCGACCCGGCCTTGAGACCGGGAATATATCCATGCCAGATCTCGTTGGTGTACTCGGGAAGCTCAATTCGTTCGATTTCTTGTCTTCCATCATCGGAAAAAAGGCATAGCTCCACGCGTTCGGCATGAGCGCTGAAGAGTGCGAAGTTCGTACCTTCCTGGTCAGGAGTGGCGCCGAGGATCGTATAATCACCGGCCTGGATGCGGGAAGGGGGTCGGCGCATGGCATTTCCTTGAGGAGAAGACTGGAGATGAGAACACGTGAGGCTTCTTTAGGTTCCGGGCTGCTCAAGAACACGGGTGCGGACCATCCGGCAGTTTTGTTGCCAAAGTAGTATTGAGACATCTCGAACGGCAGTTGGAACCATTTCAGGCAAACGCGGTTGGGGCGCAGGAGGACCCATCCATGAGCACTGGTGACGACAAGAACGTCAAAAAGTACGAAACCGATCGACGCTATCAAGACGAGGATGCAATTCGACAGGACACGACGCGGCGTTGGCTTATCTGGGGAGCGGGAATTGTCGGCCTGGCAGTGTTCATGGTGGCTCTGCTTAGCTACCTCGTCTGGCCGCCTTCCGTTAGGACGGATCCCGCGGCTACCGCCTCGACGAAAGCGCAAATGAAAGAGCCGCCATCAAACGTACCGCCGGCCGTAGCACCGACCACGATCGACCGTAGTCCCTCGCCAAGTGGCGGCGGCAGCGGACCAACGGGCGTGACAAGTCCAACAGGACCGAGAAAGTAAAGTAGGCTACCGTTCGCGGGATCGTTTCCTCTGCGATAGGCAAAGCGTCTTGATCCCCAGTGTGGGCATTGTGTCCTTCGTCAAATTGCCAGTGCTTCGTCGTAACTGACTGCGCCGAGGGAGCTCAATAGTCGCGATCGGGCACGGCCGACACGGCTTTTTACGGTGCCGATCTCACAATGCAATCTGTGAGCGGTTTCTTCGTAGGAAGCGCCAGACGCGACCAGCATGAGCGCCTCCCGATAAAGGGGCGAGAGATTGTCGATTGCCTTTTCGACATCCCTGTAATGCATTGCCCATTCCTGCGATGATGATACGGGAACATCGGACAATGCCGCGTCTTCGTCTATTCCAAGTGGACTGCGCTGCGAGGAGCGGGTTTGGCTGAGGAACGCATTTTTCAATATGGTGAAGGTCCAGGACTTGAGGTTCGTGCCGGGCTCGAAATGGTTCCGGTGTGCAAGCGCCTTCGTAATGGTCTGCTGGACCAGGTCATCGGCATCCTCGGAATTCTTCGCGAGTTTCAAGGCAAACGCATTGAGGGCGGGAAGAAGGTCAATTAATTGGGTTTCCACTTGAGGGGCTCCGTCATTGTTCCGCAGAAAAATGGTGGGGCAACCAATCTGTTCCGGAAACCTGGAAAAGGGTCCAGTACCGTACAATAATGAGGCTCGGAAAAGCTACGATTGAAAGGCAAACAGGAGAGTTGAGACGCGCGCAAGCAACCCGGGGAACGCCTAGCGCCGATCTGACGGGATACCCTCCGTCGATCATGCTATGGCAAGCGCGCTGCCGGACAGGTAGGGTGCTCGCCTGCCAATTCGTTGGCCATGGTGAGAAACCGGAAAAATCAGCATGTTCACCATCCCTGTCGCGTCCGGTTGACACGGCACGCGCTCCAAAGTGCAACACTCATTGCGGTCATCGGTTCCACCGACATGCGAGACAGATCCGCATCGTATCGTGTCGTAGGTCGGGGCAATTCTCGGGAAGCTGGAGTAGACCTGCTTTACGCGGTCAATGTCACGGCTGACGTGGTCAATGAGGGAGCCAAACGAACGTGTTTTGCGGCTTTGAGTTAAAGACAATCGACGTCGGGCCAGGGCAACTGCGGGTCCGCCACGGCGGCTCCGGTCCACCCTTGCTGCTGTTGCATGGACATCCGCGCACTCACATGACCTGGGCGACTGTGGCAGACCTTCTTTCTCCATATTACACGATCATCTGCCCCGATCTGCGAGGATTCGGGAGATCCTTCCAACCGCAGGATTCGCCTGACAGCCATGCCTCGTCTAAAAGAGAAAAGGCTATGGACTGTCTGGAATTGATGCGGATCCTGGGATACCGCACATTCTCGGTTGCCGGGCACGATCGGGGTAGCTACTCGCATTTCGGCTCGCGACGGACCATCCTTTGGCGGTGCAAAGGCTAGCGGTCATCGATAGCATTCCGATCATCGACCACCTGGAGCGCATGGACTGGCGTTTTGCCCGCGATTGGTATCACTGGTTCTTCTTTTCTCAAGAACTCAAGCCGGAGGCAGCGATAAATGCCAATCCTTTGGGTTGATATGACGCGATCAAGCCTGGCCTCATGGGCAAGGAAGCCTATGACGACGTCGTTTCGGCGCTTACGGATCCGGTCGTCATCCATGGCATGGTCGAGGACTACCGTGCGGGGTTGACTGTCGACTGGAAACATGACGTCGAGGATCGAAACCATGGCCGGAAAATCCAGTGCCCGTTGCTATGCCTTTGGTCACGTTTCGATGATCTCGCGGATCATTTCGGAGACCCTTTGCAGATTTGGCGCTCCTGGGCAAACGATGTGCAGGGGCATCCGCTAGACAGCGGCCACCATGTCGCTGAGGAAAATCCGCAGGCATTGGCCACTTCCCTCAGGCTCTTTTTCGCGTAGCACGGCTCTTTTGACGATCGTCTTTGACCGGGCGATTGTCCCTTGGGCTGTTGGCGGCGGATTGTGCAGTCTCGCATTTTTGAGGCAAAGCTGGGACGCTCATTGGCCCGCCACGATCGAGCGCAGCGCTATCACGGCCACGACGGTGCGTGTTTCATCGGCAATCTCGATGCTGCGCCCATCGACCGACCGACCATTTCTGATTTCCGCTGCAAGCAGTTCTCGAGCAGCGCCATTCGCTTCCGAAATCGCACTGGTGAGATCCGAAAGAAGAGTGCCATCTGGATCCTCGATAAGTTCGTCGCCCTCTCGGATGTTGAAGAAAAATCGCTTCATGGTCCTAACCTTCCTGGCAGTGAAGCTTGGTCCTTCACCGCGCTTGATGACGGCCACGTAAGGGCTGGAGAGACGAGGCCAGGTCCTGGAGACATGCTGACTGCTGGAAACCCTACGAGCGCTTTGACAGCACCTTACGGTATCTTCGTCGACGTCGGCACCAATCCAATTGTTGCGAACTCTTGGGTATCGGTTGAAGCCTGGCGTGAGTGTGCATTTGTGGCGTTGAGTGCTTTGCGAACCTCGTCCTCTTCCCACCCGGCGCTAACGGCGGATGCAACGAGATTCTCAATCCTTTCGGTCTCTGACGCATGTGACGTCTCATCCAGAAACCGCCTTGCGGGTAGGAGACACTCGATGAGATTTGCCTCTCGCGCTTGCGCGTCGTCACAATAGCTCGGGGATGCAACATATGGCATCTTTCATCCCTGTTTTACAAAGCTTTGAGGAAAGCTCGGCCACATACGAAATCGGCCGAGCTAACCGTACTTACGCTGCCTTTGCGTTGGCTGCTGCCACGGCGAGCTGTGTCAGTTTCTTGTCGGTCGCTTCTTCCTCTGCAAGGGTCTGCTTCAGCAACGGGATGGCATCCCTCAGACCGAGCTGATTGGCCCAGGCGATCAGTGTGCCATAGCGGGCGATTTCGTAGTGCTCGACGGCCTGCGCGGCGGAAATCAGGCCGGCATCCAATGCTGGAGACCCCGTGAATTCTTCAATGATCTCCTCGCCCTCTGAGATAATACCTTGTATCGCCTCACAGGTCTTGCCACGGGCAGGCTTGCCAATAATCTCAAATACCTGCTCTAGGCGCTCGATTTGCCCCTGGGTCTCGTCGCGATGTTGGAGAAACCCAGCTTTGCCTTCCTGTGACTGGGCAGCACGCGCCATTTTCGGGAGCGTCTTCAGGATCTGCTTTTCCGCGTAGTAGATATCCTTGAGCGTGTCCAGGAAGAGATCGTCCAGTGTCTTTTGAGTAGCCATCGTGTCCTCCGAATGTCGAGTTTGCGCTGCCCAAACTCAAAGCTTGCGCGGATGTTCCCGAAAGGAACCATGATCCTCGTTCGGTGTTTCGTGACCATGACAACGATGCTCTCCAAAAATGCGATCGCCGCGGTGGTTGCGGAAGCCAAACTTTCCACTGGCCTTGTTTATCTTTCCAGCCTGGAGGCGGGGATTACGCGCAAGTGCGGCAAGAACGGCTTTCTCTACTACGCCGCGGACGGGCGCCGCCTGACCGATAAAGACGAAATCGCCCGCCTGAACCGCCTGGCGATTCCACCCGCTTATCGCGATGTCATAATTTCGCCCGATGCTCGATCGCATCTGCAGGCGGTTGGTATTGATGCGCGTGGACGCAAACAGTACCGATATCATCCTGAGTGGCAGGCCGAGCGCGAACGCGCAAAATTTGACAGGCTGGCCGACTTTGGCATGCGGCTTCCCGATATTCGCGAGCGCGTTGATACGGACCTGCGTGCGCGCGGGCTGACCATTGACAAGGCACTCGCAACCGTCGTGTGGATGCTCGACAATCTCTATATCCGCATAGGAAACGCCAGCTACGCTGACACAAACAAGTCCTACGGATTGACGACCCTGCGCAATCGGCATGTCAAGATCGAGGGCGCGACCGTAAGATTTCGCTTCAAGGGCAAGTCAGGCAAGGAGTGGAACCTCGCCCATTCAGACCGCCGGATCGCCAACGTCATCCGTCGACTGCAGGAACTTCCCGGTCAGCAGCTGTTCAAGTACATTTGCGAGCATGGTGATTGCCGGCAGATTTCCTCCCAGGACGTGAACGCCTATATCAGGGAGGTCGCAGGTGACGAATTCACGTCGCGCCAGTTTCGAACCTGGGGGGCCACCTGCCTGGCGGTCGCGGCGTTGGCGCCGCTCGATATCGCAAGCTCAGAGCGGGCCGTTGTTTCGCAGATGAACGAGGCGATCGATCTGGTCGCCGCCAAGCTGGTCAACACCAGGGGCGTCTGCAGGTCCTCTTATATCCATCCTGCCGTATTCAGCGATTTTCGCGCTGGCCGACTGGGTGACGTGCTCAGACGCAAGACGACCAGCCAGCGGTTGCTCAGGTGGATGGACGAGGAGGAAAGCGCTGTCTTGCATTGGCTCAAGTCACAGCGGGGCGAATAGGAATGCGGGTGGAGCGGTGGGTTCATCTTTGTATTGATATGCAGCGCATGTTTGCAGAAGACACACCCTGGCAGGTGCCATGGATGAAGACTGTTTCACCGGAAGTGGTCGAGGTTGCCTCCCGCTTTCCCCAGCGCACGATTTTCACACGATTCATTCCACCACGAAATGCGGAAGCCATGGATGGGATGTGGAAGGCCTACTATGAGAAGTGGCCGATGATGACGACAGATCGGCTAGCGCCGGAAATGATTGAGCTTGTTTCGTCCTTGCATTCTCTCGTTCCACCGGCCCGCATATTCGACAAGTTTCTCTATTCTCCCTGGGTCGACGGCCGCCTTCACTCCGCGCTTGGCAGCGAGGAAGTCGGGACCATTGTATTGAGTGGAGGCGAGACGGATATATGCGTCCTTGCTGCGGCCCTTGGCGCGATCGACCTCGGATACCGTGTGATCTTGCTGAAGGATGCCGTTTGCAGCAGCGCGGACGATACGCATGACGCTTCCCTGCAACTGCTGGGAGATCGCTTCTCGGTACAGGTCAAAATCATGCGAACTGAAGATTGGTTGATCGATGCGACCGATCCGGACCTGCGGTGAATTTTCCGAGTATCCAAATGAAACAGGCTGGAGCATCCCCCTGCAAGGGTCGGAACCATTTCAACCATCTCGAGTTGGAGACTTGAGTCCAACCAAGGAGATTATAGTCATGATTTCAGCCAGCGACATCAAAGACCATATGGAAGTCAAATCTGCCGACGGCCAGCATATCGGAACGGTGGACTATCTCGAGGGAAGCGAGAGCATCAAACTTACGAAGTCGGATTCTCCAGACGGAGAACATCACCATCTCATTCCCCTGGAGTGGGTCGACCACGTCGACGCACACGTTCATCTTTCAAGGAACGCATCCGACGTCCGCTCCAAATGGACGCATCTGCCGAACTAAGCAACAAGGCCTGCGGTTGATTGGCCGCGGGCCTTTCCGCATGTCCCATAATCTCGCCCACGACTTTCTTTCCCTGTCTAATTCCATATGTGGACGGCTCCCTGTTGCAAGTGTTTTCTGCAGATATTTTTGATCGGATCGCTTGCTTCCATATGTGCGGCCTTTGTGTGTGGTCGCACATGACCACTGGCCAAGATGGTTTCCGCAACGCGCGTTCCTAACACGGCAACGACCTTAAAAGGCCAGTGGAATTAACGGAGTGTCACGCGTCTTGGATCGATCGATCGCACCATCTGCTCTTCACTTGCAAGTTCACAGCATCAGCTCAGCACGGTGACGTCCCTGCTCACCGTGATGGCCAATCTCCTAAATTAAACTGTTGCGCTTTGTCCTTCTGTACGCCTGTAAGTCTC
>NZ_JDWI01000032.1:0-77722 GCF_012932765.1 Rhizobium sp. 57MFTsu3.2 | reverse complement strand
AGGGCGACGTCGTGATTGCCGACAATGTTCGCTTCCACAAAAGCGAAAAGGCCGAAAATCTCATCAGACAAAAAGGTGCCTGGCTGCTCTTTCTACCTGCGTACTCGCCCGATCTGAATCCGATCGAAATGGCCTTCTCGAAACTCAAGACGCTCCTACGAAAGAAAGCCGCAAGGAGTTTCGACGCAATATCAAATGCCCTGAGCGACATCTGTGCACTGTTCCCCGTCGAAGAATGTCGAAACTACTTCAGGGCCGCAGGCTATGAGGCGATTTAGACGCGACAAGCTTTGGGCAACGGGCTCGCAATTAAAGCGACATCGATGTCCGGCGACGAGATGCGCTGGGCGGAGTGCCAGGCAGGGCGGCTACCCTGCCAGACGCTGCATTGGACAGATCAGCGATATGACGGCGCCGGCGGTGTGAGTACCACCTTTTCGCTGGAGAAGATGATGAAAGCGAACAGCAACACGCCGACGAAGGTGATGACCGACGCGAGAGCGACGATCGGCTCCATGGCCGTATTGCCCTGAAGCATGAGATAGAGCGCCGGCACCATGAGCGCGATGCCTGCCGTGTAGACGTAATACTGGATCATCGCGAGACGCTTCTCGGCCTTCTGAGGATTGAGGGCGTGGTAGCCGCCAAAGATCGCCATCGTCACCCAACCCAAGAGATTACAGTGCGCATGGGCGCCGATCACGCTGTGATCCTGCGAGATCGCCATGTTCAGCCCCATGAGGATGCCGATAATCAGAAATATGACTGCCGTCCTGAAGTATAGCTGCGATATGCGTGGCATAGAGTATCCCCCTCCGTTTGCGCTGACAGTATTATCATTCCGCAATAGAATTGAGAACGGCGGCCGTCCGAGATTTAACCTTCTGAGGACCATTTTGTTACCGTTGCGGGAGACCGCTACGCGCCGCAACACTCCCCGCCCATCGCATCGGCATTTCATCCCTGTAGATTGGCAAATTCTTAAGCATTTCCTTAAACACATTTCGACTATTCTGCCTCGTCGGCACATTCGTGGAGAGCGAGATGAGAGACATTTACAAACCCTTCGTCGCCACTGATGACCCCGACCGGGACATCCGCTGCCAGGACGCGCTGCAGTTCGCCTTCCGCGATCTCGTCGCGGCATCGGTCGATGCGGGCTGGAGCGAGCACGAAGCGCTCGAGGCGATCGCTACGCTTGCGGACGACGGCCTCCGGCGGATCGGCGCCAATGATGACGCCCAGACGCTGCTCGATGTGCTGCGAAGGATGGCTTAGTCGAAGCAGGCAAGGCGCCCTTCGCGATGTGGGCGTTTGCGGCCTGTGCGGAAGAAACGGCTAGCATAAGTCGAAAGCTGCCCCCTCGCGCCAGCAAGAATCCTTCCCCTATTTGAACCAACCGCGAGGACTATCTTGAACATTGGGTGTCGGAATCTCGTTTAGCCGGTCGTCTTCAAGACAGACACGCTATGGAGAACAACAATGGCCATCACCATTACCGCCTTTGAACGGTCGCCCGATCGTGGCAGGGGTTTGGCGCGCGACATGCGCGTTCGCTGGGCGCTCGAAGAAGTGAACCAGCCTTACGACGTTCGTCTTCTTTCGTTCAAAGCGATGAGGGAACCCGCGCATCTCGCGGTCCAACCTTTCGGGCAGATTCCGACCTATGAGGAGGGCGATCTCGCCCTGTTTGAGTCGGGGGCGATCGTGCTGCATATCGCGGAGCGCCATGCGGGCCTGCTGCCTGAGGATACAAATGCCCGGGCACGCGCGATCGCATGGATGTTTGCCGCACTGAACACAATAGAGCCGCCGATCGTCGATAGAGAAGTTGCCAGGTTCCTGGAGGGCGACCAGCCCTGGTACGAGCAGCGCCTGCCTATGATTGACAAACGCATTCGCAAGCGACTGAGCGAACTTTCCGATCGGCTTGGCGATGCCGACTGGCTCGACGGGAACTTCAGTGCCGCCGACATCCTCATGGTGACGGTACTGCGCAGATTGGAAGGATTGGGCATGCTGGACGAATACCCGAACCTTTTCGCCTATGTCGCCCGCGGCAAAGCGCGGCCGGCCTTCAAGCGTGCCTTCGATGCCCAGTTGGCTGTCTTCACCGCCACATCGGCTGACTGAGAATGATCTGCTTTGGGCCGTGCCTGCCACCACGCCTCAGCACGTGAGCCGGGCGACGGTAACGGCGAAGGTTGATGACCTGCCTCAGTTGGCGGCCAGCAAGCCATCGGCGGTGAGCGTTCGCTATCAGGCTGGGTCAGCGACGACGGGCCTGGGCGACGACTGACATGTCAATCGCGGTTTCAGCGATCCAGGAGCGGTCAACGGCAATATCGACATGGGTCCGGGCTGGGACACGTTCTACATAGAGGGCGGGCAGATCACGTGTCCCGTCAATATGGGCGACGGTGACGACTGGGCCGCAGTCACGGGAGGCACCCCTGTCGTCGAATTTCGCGGCAGGAGCCGGTGCGGACCAACTCATTTGGGCCGGCGGCAAACGAGTTCCGGCCACGCAATGCCATCGCAAGATACCGATTGGCACCGGACGTCCTTCAGCACGGTGGCGATCGTCTCAATCACGTCGTCATCAGTGAAGGTCAAGGCTGAGTTGCTGGCCTTTGATTACAGGCAGAGGGCGGCCGATATCGATATGGCCGAAAACGCGTTTGCGGCGCTCGGCATCGCGCTCCCGCTCCGCCCGGCTTGCGGCGACGGCAGCAAGGGCATTCGCGATAACCTGTTCAGTATGGGTCATGAGAACCTCCATAGGAATGTTCCTATTTTGTTCTCATTTTGCGACAGCGTCAAGGGGCGTATTCACGCCGTGCAAGGTACCGCTCCACTGGCGCCACACAAAGCCAATTTCGCCGTCAAGTGTTCGTTCGCATGCGCCAGATGGGGTGGTAGATTGTTTCTCTACACGAGTTCAACCGCTGCAGGGAGAAACCGATGCGCAGACTTCGGATGCTTATACTGATAGGGTTCGCCGCGTTTGCTTCGGCCTGCACAACAACTCCGCAAAGTTCAAATCGCGGAGATTTTCAGTATCAACCGCGGTATTCCGTGAATCCCGCCTGTGCACATGGCTTCAGACCGACAAACGCGTTGTCGTGCGGTTACTGACCGGGGCTGGGCCAATTGAGGGCGAACGAGGCGCTCAAGCGTCCTGCGTTCGCCTTCGTGGGCCAGCCTAGCTGCACGCTGTGCCAAAGAGGTTTCCCTGCGGGTGGCCTTACGACTGGTGCGTCACGGCTGTGGAGAAGCCAATGATCTTCGTGGCAGCCGGAGGTACCGCATCCACACCGCGATTTTCCTTAACCGCATGACCCAAACGGGTCATGCGGTTGTATTGTCTCAACACTAAAATCCGGTCCGTTAGAGGGGGGACGGGGTCTGCCGCAGCCGGTGGACGAATGGTGAGGCGTTTTGTCGTCTGTCGGTGGGAGGAAGTGGGTCGCCATCGCAACGACTGACAGAACAACGACCATCATTCCTGACGCATGCCGCCATGGGCAGACCCTTCCCAACTGATATGGAAAATCAGGAAATTCCCGGAAGTCGCGGATGCATACTGCTTGGCGTCACCCAACTTCCGGCATTCATGCCATGACGGTTCAACCTATCAACGATGGGTCATTTCGAACCAGAAGGACGTGTCGCAAATGCAGCTTGCACCGTACCTGCTTGATCAATGGTTGGCGAAATACGGATCCTCGCGATCCCCTATACTCTACGACCTGGCTTCGAGCGCGGGACCGACCTGGACATTGAGGGAACTGCTAGCTTTGGGAAACGAGGCGGTGAATGTCTCGGAAGTCGTTCTGGGCGACGCGCCTCCCGACGGCGACCCTGATCTCCGAGGGGTGATCGCTGCGCTTTACGACGTCGATCCGGAATGGGTCGTTGTGACGTCCGGTGCATCGGAGGCAATCGCGATCCTGCTTTGTATATCGGCCCAGCCGGATCACAATGTCCTTATTCCGAACCCCGCATTTACTCCCTTCGAAGTTATGGCGCAGGCATGGGGTTTGCAAACCCGTCGATACGAGTTGTCGCGGGACAACGGCTATCGGCAGGACGCCGATCAAATCCTTGCGGCTTCGGACCACAAGACCGTTTTGACGTTGGTCAATACGCCACACAATCTGGCGGGAACGATCCTGTCACGCGGCAAGATTTCCGAACTCGCAGCCGGCCTCCGGGACCGCGGGATTCCGCTGGTTGTGGATGAGGCCTATCACCCTGTCTATTTCGGGACGGCCGAACGGTCGGCAACAGGCATCGAAAATGTGATTGTCATCGGTGACATGTCGAAGACATTTAGCCTTCCTGGACTGCGTTTGGGATGGATTGTCGACCCCGATGGGCGGAGACGGAAGCGCATCGTCGAAGCACGAAGCTACTTCACGATGGGCAGCGCGCCGCTCCTGGAGAGGATCGGAACCCACGCCCTTGCCAATCGCAACGCTATTCTTGCGCGGTTGCGCTCAGTGGCGTCCGCAAATTTTACGAAGCTTGCGAGCTTCATGGAGAGCCAGCCAGGCATCCTGTCGTGGGTTAAGCCTCAAGCCGGGACAATCGCGTTCCCCTGGGTTATGGACGGCAGAAACGCCCGCCCGATCTGCATGGCGCTCGCCGATGCCGGCGTCCTGGTCGTGCCAGGCGACTGCTTTAGATGCCCGGACCACTTTCGCGTCGGATTTGCCGCCCGTGCTAAAGGTTTTGACGTAGCTCTTTCGATATTTTCGGAGACCTTGAGGAAAGAATATTGGGTTTCCGGCCACGCAAAAATCTAGCGCGCGTCAATTCGCGGGTCGCGTCTGGCCGAACTGCGAAAGGACGGCGACAAGTTCCGACTGCCTATGCGTGTTCGTCTTGCCGAAGATGGCCTTGAGATGGTTTCTGGCCGTCTCGTGGGAGATGCAACATTCCCTGGAAACGTCGTCGAGGGAAAGTCCCATCGCCAGCTTCTGCGCCAGCTTGGATTCGCTTGGGGTCAATGAGAAGCATTTCTGAAGGCACGCTTGCGTGGGCGAGCGCCGCTCATCCGGATCGATCAGGATTGCGACGGCCTGCCCGGGAGCCAGCGGGTTGAATGCGATCGAAGCTAGGGAAGTCACATAGGCGAGGATCGGAACGCGATCCTGTCGCGGCAACCGGATCGGATCGGCGAACGTCGTGTCCTTTCGGAGTATCACCTGTGCGAGGGCCATCTCGAACAACCTCGAAGCCGAGGTGTCGTATGAGTATAAGCGCTTTGCCCGCACGGTGATTGTAGGACAGGTTTCATCCCTGGCAGGCTCGTTGACAATGCGCTCGGCTGCCGCATTCAACCTTAGAACATTGCCGCATCCATCAAAGATGATCGCCGCCGTCATGCTCATGTCGAAGGCCTCGAGTGCAGCATCGATGCGCCCGAGGCCGAGCGTCCTTGTTATGGCGCAGGCCGTGCCGAGACGCCCTGAGAGGCTCACCAGGGAGTGCAGCTGTGCCGGAGTAAACGGACCGAGACTTGGGGAGCGTTGCAGGGCCAGACACCAGAGGCTGTCGCTCGACGCGACCTTGACCCCAGCGAACCATTGCAGCCCGTTCGGTGCGAGGAATTCCTGGTAGTAGGGATGCCTCGAGATGCTATCGGGGGTGAATATGTCGAAATCCGTCGCAACACCCCTCTGCACCAGCGTCGAAAGCACCCCGTAGCGGACGTCGCGATCAATCCAGCCACCCTCGACATAGGCCTCGAGCGACCGAACCATGCTTTCGCTGTGTGGCAGTCCTGGCAGATGATTGCCGGTATCAAAAAGAACCGCACCGGTGCATCCAGTGGCGATCGTGGCGGCGTTCATCGCCTCGTTCCATTTCGTTGGATCGAGTGCCGCCTCGACGAACGCGCGTTCTATGCTAGCAACGTCGAATTCCATCCCCATGGCTCGGTCCCCCAACCGAAATCGCCCTGAGATAACCTGGCACCAGCGAATGGCCGGCTTCACCCCTCGCCTCAATGTCAGAGGATACTAATTTACCTCCGTCCGTGTTGCAACTACACGATGCAGCCTCAAGCGGTTGGGATTGACCAGGGGTGCGTTGTCAGTGGAGCGGCTCCCGGAATCGCGCAAACCTGCCAGCAATGCAAATTGAACGGATAGTCCGCTTGGGGCCGAAAGCGGTCATTAAGAGATAGTGGCATCCAGCCAAGCCAGGCTTCTGGAAACTTGGCTAGATAAACACGACTAAATGGGTGGTGAAATGGTGCCCAGAGCCGGAATCGAACCAGCGACACGCGGATTTTCAATCCGCTGCTCTACCAACTGAGCTATCTGGGCTAACCCGCTTCGCAGACATTCTTTCCTGGGAAAGAACCGAGGGGCCTTGGTTCGCCCCGGAAGCGAGCGGGGTTATAGCATCTTGTCCGGACATGGCAAGCGCCAAATGACAGTTTTTTGAGAAGCCTTGGAATTTTCCAAATTCATCAACGAATTTAATGGCTTCGCCCGTGGAAAAACGGACCTATTCCTCATCATTGTAATCCGCCTTCGCCTCGTCGTCGGCAACGGGGATGGCGTATGAGCCGGAGAGCCAGCGCGAAAGATCGAGGTCGCGGCAGCGGTTCGAGCAAAACGGGTAGTGTTCGCGGTTGGACGGCTTGCCGCATTCCGGGCAGGGCCGCGTCTTGCGCAGCGGTTCGACCTTGGCGGTCTTGTTTTCGTCAGACATCGGCGGTTCCTTCGAGGATCAGCCCTCGGCCCACCGGCTATGCACGTCAAAGCCTTCGCCGGTCAGCAAAAGGATGGTTTCATAAAGCGGCAACCCAACAACGTTGGTGTAGGAGCCGACCATCTTCTGCACAAATGTTCCGGCCAGGCCCTGGATACCGTAGGCGCCAGCCTTGCCGCGCCACTGCCCCGATGCAAGGTAGTTCTCGATCTCGAAACCGGAAAGGCGCTTGAAGCGAACCTTCGTCTCGACAATCTTCTGGCGGATCTTGCGGTCGGGCGTCACCAGGCAGACGCCGGTATAGACCCAGTGGCTGCGCCCGGACAAGAGATACAACGAGGCTGACGCCTCATCCGCGAACTCGGCCTTGCCAAGAATGCGGCGTCCGACAGCGACGACGGTATCGGCCGACAGGATGTAACTGCCCTTCCACGTCATGTCGCCCTTGATGGCGGCAAGTGCTGCCTCGGCCTTTTCCGTCGACAGGCGCCGGGCGAGTGAGCGCGGGTGCTCAGACTTTTTCGGCGTCTCGTCGATATCCATCGGCATGAGACGCGAAGGCTCGATCCCTGCCTGATTGAGCAGATCAACGCGGCGGGGCGAGCCGGAAGCCAGAATGAGCTTGTATTTCAGCGCCATGGAACCTCGACCACCGGAACACGGAGAAAGCGGCCTTTCAAGCCTTGTATGCAGGCCTACTTGAAGCGGTAGGTGATGCGGCCCTTGGTCAGGTCGTAGGGCGTCATTTCAACGAGAACCTTGTCGCCGGCCAGAACGCGGATGCGGTTCTTGCGCATGCGGCCAGCAGTGTGAGCGATGATCTCGTGTTCGTTTTCGAGCTTTACGCGGAACGTTGCGTTCGGCAGAAGCTCGGTCACAATACCCGGAAATTCGAGGACTTCTTCTTTAGGCATATAGAGGTTTTCTTCCTGTGGGTTGAGATGACGGCGGCGGCCGCCCAAAATTTTGGGCGGAAACTACACAATCAACGAGGGTTTGTGAACCTAATTGATCGCGTTTCCGTCATTTGTTTCACGCCGAGTGCGCGGCAATGATGTTTCTTCTAACCAGCCGGCTCTCGATCAGTTCGGTCAGATGATCGCGGACTTGCCGGTAGCTGTTCAGAATCTGCTCTCGCGTGCCCTGAACAACGGTCGGATCGATGGTCGGCCAATAGACGACTTCGATGGCTTTCGACCGGGTCAGTTCTAGCGCTGCATGGTGCGCTTGCGGCGAGAGCGAGATGATCAGGTCGAAGTAATCATCTTCCAGTTCTTCCAGCGTATGCGGATGATGCCGACCAAGAGAAAGGCCGATCTCCTCAAGCGCAACATCGACGAAGGGGTCCCGCTCCCCCGAACGGACGCCGGCGGATCTGATATAGACGTTCGCAGGCAGCATGCTGCGGGCGATCACCTCGGCCATGGGGGAGCGAATGCAGTTCATGCCGCACATGAACAGGATGGCGCCCGGCCTTTTTCCTTCGCCTGCGTCGACTGGCGCTTCCATCGGCCTCAACCGCGCCAGTAGAGCACGCAAACCAGCGTGAACAGCCGGCGTGCGGTATCGAAATCGATCTCGATCTTGCCGTTCAGGCGGTCCCTCAGCGTCTGCGAGCCCTCATTGTGAATGCCGCGCCGCCCCATGTCGATCGCCTCGATGCGGCTCGGCGAGGCTGAGCGGATTGCCTCGTAGTAGCTTTCACAGATCAGGAAATAATCCTTCACGATGCGGCGAAACGGGGTCAAGGACAGGATGTGGGTGGCGACGGCGCCTCCGTCCTCCGTCGTGATCGCGAAAACCAGCTTGGAGTCGACCAGCGAGATATTCAGCCGGTACGGCCCACCGGAATGCCCCACGGGCGTAAAGCTGTTTTCCTCGACAAGATCGAAGATGGCGACCGCGCGCTCGTGTTCGACGTCGGGCGTCGCTCTGCCGATGCTGTCGTCAAGGACGACGTCGCAAAGCCGAAAGTCGCCCGTTGCCATCTGTCACCCTTCCAGGTTCAGGCGGATCGCTACCGACCGTGCGTGTGCGTCCAGTCCTTCGGAAACGGCCAGTGCGATGGCGGCGGGACCGAGCGTGCGAAGTTGCTCGGGACCGAGGCGCAGGATCGAGGTGCGCTTGACGAAATCGAGCACTGAGAGACCGGAGGAGAACCGGGCCGAGCGGGCCGTCGGCAGAACGTGGTTCGAGCCGCCGACATAGTCACCGATCACTTCAGGCGTATGGGCGCCCATGAAGATCGCGCCGGCATTGCGGATGCGAGGCAGCAGCGCGTCCGGATCGGCAACGGCGAGCTCCAGGTGTTCGGGCGCGATCCGGTTTGACAGCGGAATCGCGTCCTTGAGCGACTTCACGAGAATGATCGCTCCAAAGTCGCGCCAGCTTGCGGCAGCGGTTTCGGCCCGATTGAGCAGTTTCAACTGCCGCTCGACCGCTGCTTCCACGGACCGTGCGAACTCGGCATCCTCAGTCGCGAGGATCGCCTGCGCGCTCGCATCGTGCTCGGCTTGCGCCAGAAGATCGGCCGCCACCCAGTCCGGATTGTTATCCTTGTCGGCGATGACAAGCACTTCCGAGGGACCGGCGATCATGTCGATGCCGACGGTGCCGAAAACCTGGCGCTTGGCGGCTGCCACATAGGCGTTGCCCGGGCCGGTGATCTTGGCGACCGGCGCAATGGTTTCGGTGCCGTAGGCAAGGGCAGCGACGGCCTGCGCACCGCCGAGCCGGTAGATCTCGGTGACGCCCGCGAGTTTGGCGGCTGCAAGCACGGCCGGATTGACCACGCCGCCGGTTGCGGGAACGACAATGACGATGCGGTCGACGCCGGCAACTTTGGCCGGCACGGCATTCATCAGCACCGAACTCGGATAGCTAGCCGTGCCGCCAGGCACATAAAGGCCGACCGCCTCGATCGCCGTCCAGCGAGACCCGAGGCCGACGCCCATGTCGTCCTCATAGATATCGTCCTTCGGCAACTGGCGGCGATGATGCGATTCGATCCGCACGGCCGCGACCTTCAGCGCGCCAAGCACTTCGGCCGGCACAGCTTCGACCGCTGCATCGATCTCGGCTTCCGTCACACGCATGGGCGTTACGGCAAAATCGATCCCGTCGAACTTCTTCGAATATTCGGCAAGCGCCGCGTCGCCGCGCGCCCTGACGTCATCGATGATGGCGCGGACTGCCGTATTCACATCCTCGGAGACTTCGCGCTTGGTCGTCAGGAAGGCGGCAAACCGTTGCTCGAAGCCTTCCGATGCCTGATCCAGCCAGATTGCCAATGCGATATTCCTCTTTGATTACAGAACAACCAGTTCTCAGGCGCCGGGATGGCGCGGCTTGGATGCGGTTTCCCACGCTCCGCCGATATCCGCAAGCTGAACCTCGATGCATTCGACATCGAGCGCAACACTTGCCGTGCCTGACAGCGCCAGCTCGACCGTTCCCTCCGGCCCCTCGCCCTTCTGCTCGAAGCGGATAGCAAGCAGCGACAGCACCGCGTCGCGGTTCTCGCGATCGATGCCGGTGGAGCGAACCGCAAGTACACGCTTGAAGACGACAGCTGCGCGGCGGCGTTCGAACCCCCTGCGCTTCTTGCCGGCTTCTTCCCACACGAAGCGGTTGACGGCGACCGAGAACTGACCTTCGCGCGGCGACCAGGCCAGATCGGCGACCTTGAAGACGCTATCCTGCAAATGCGCGGAGACGACGGCAAGATCTTCGCTATCGAGCGCTACCAGCTTCAGGTCGGTCATTCAGGCAATACCCCATCGCCAATACATCGCCGGAATGGCGATGCGTCAGACAACGGACATAAGGCGCGACAGGACAATGCGCAACCATATCGAAGGGCTAAGAAGCGCCCTTTCGTTATTCGCTCACACGCTCGACGATGGCGCCGCAGCGGGTGAGCTTTTCTTCCAGGCGCTCAAAGCCGCGATCGAGGTGATAGACACGGGACACCATCGTCTCGCCTTCGGCGGCAAGGCCGGCGATGACGAGCGAGACGGAGGCGCGCAGGTCGGTCGCCATGACGGGCGCACCCTTCAGCCGCGGAACGCCTTCGATCTTCGCCGTCTGGCCAGACAGCGAGATCTTCGCGCCCAGGCGCGCTAGTTCCTGCACATGCATGAAGCGGTTTTCGAAAATCGTCTCGGTGACATGCGAGATGCCGGTCGAACGCGTCATTAGCGCCATGAATTGCGCCTGCAGGTCGGTGGGGAAGCCCGGGAAGGGATCGGTGACGATATCCACCGGCTTGATGCCGACGCCATTGCGGCGGATGCGCATTCCGTTGCTGGTCGGCGAGATTTCGGCACCGGCGCGGCGGAGCGTTTCAAGGGCCGTGTCGAGAAGCGCGATATCCGTGTGCTCAAGAGTGACATCGCCGCCGGCCATGGCGACGGCCATGGCATAAGTGCCGGTCTCGATGCGATCGGGCAGGACGCGATGGCGCGCGCCGGAAAGCGACGAGACGCCCTCGATCGTAATCGTGCTGGTGCCGGCGCCGGAGATCTTGGCGCCCATGGCAATGAGGCAGTTGGCGAGGTCGACGACCTCCGGTTCGCGGGCGGCGTTGCCAATGACGGTCGTGCCGCGGGCAAGCGTTGCGGCCATCATCATGACGTGAGTCGCACCGACGGATACCTTCGGGAAGGTGTAGCGGGCGCCGATCAGACCGCCCTTCGGCGCCGTCGCATTGATATAGCCGCCGTCGATCTCGAGGTTCGCGCCGAGCGCGGTCAGGCCGTCGAGGAACAGGTCGACCGGACGCGTGCCGATGGCGCAGCCGCCCGGCAGCGAGACGCGGCACTGGCCTTCGCGCGCCAGCAGCGGGCCGATGACCCAGAAGGAGGCGCGCATCTTGGACACCAGCTCATAGGGAGCGGTGGTATCGACAATGGTGCGGCAGGTGAAGTGGATGGTGCGCGAGTACGCGTCTTCCTGACGCTCGCGGCGGCCGTTGACGGCAACATCGACGCCGTGATTGCCGAGGATGCGCATCAGCAGCTCGACATCGGCCAGATGCGGCACGTTCTCAAGCGTCAGTGTATCGCTGGTAAGCAGCGAGGCGATCATCAGCGGCAGGGCGGCATTCTTGGCGCCGGAAATCGGAATGATGCCGTTAAGCTCATTACCGCCGACAATTCTAATACGATCCATGTGCGCTTACGGGCGATGCCCGCCTTTCTGAAAGGCTGTCTGTAAAAAGATGCGGGTGTTTAGACGAAATTAGCGGGGGCTTCAATTCGCCGTGAACCGAACATTATGATTCGTCCATTTTTGCGGCAGGCAGGCCATCCGTCTCATCCGCCTGCCCCGATCGACGCGCACGGGTCTGCTGTTTGCGGCGGGACAAATTTTCTCGGAGCTTTTCGGCGGCCCGCTCGCGACGCAGTTTTGCCTGGCGTTCGATCTCGGTCTTGCGGCTCTTCTGGCCTTTTTTGGTGTTTTCGGTCATCGCCCAGACTTAGCCGAATTCGCGCCAATCCAAAAGTGGGCCGGCCTCAATCTCTACAAAGATGGAAATTGCGGCTTGCGCTTATCATGAAGCTGTGGCAATAGGCCCCCCGTTCACGCAATGCAGCCGGTTCGGTTGCGCGTCTGGTCCTTGCTGCCGTAGCTCAGTGGTAGAGCACACCCTTGGTAAGGGTGAGGTCGGTGGTTCAATCCCACTCGGCAGCACCAGTTTTCTCTAGGAAAATCAGATAGAAGAGCGTGGACGTCAGCGACCGAGAGGCGCGCGAAACGACGTGAAAGTGTGGAACAGACCACGAATTGCACAGAAAATCCGTGCGGCATGTTCCCGTCACGTTCTCACGAGACAGAAGACAAATAGGTTTCCTAACATGATCGAGCTTACGCCATCGCAGATTGCCGCACTGAAACTCGCTCGGGACGGGGACCTGTATCTTCAGCCATCGAACAAATGGACGCACCAGAATGCGACGGTAACCTACGCAAAGTCGGACCGCTGGAAGGAACGGCCTCTGAAAGTGAAGTCCGTAACAGCCAAAGTTCTGGATGAGCTAAAGGCGCCTGGCTTGCTGGAGCGGCGGCATCTCGACGATAACGCTTCGAAAGACGTCTACGGGATAACAATGGCCGGGAAGGTATGGCTACTGAAGAACAAGTAGGCTTAAGTGCATCTTAACGGTGGCGTCCAGAGCCGGCACACGGAAACTCAACAAAAACAAGACGGTAGCGTGTGACTGGACACTCATTATTGCCGCGCCTCGGCAACCTGTGACTCTCGGCTGCGAAAGAACGCCTCTCCCGTCAGCGGAGCTACGCAATGCCCTGAGATTTCAATTGAATCGCTCTGCGTGCGCTGTTTAACTGTCAGCAACCAGGAGGCGTTCATGAAAAATGTGGTTCTAGGGGCTGCGCTTTTGCTGTCTCCTTTGCCGGCGCGGTGACGCAGATCAATGCCCGTGAGCATACCTGCTCTGAGATCACGCAAATCATTCGCCAGGAGAAAAAGCTTTTCGTGCGCGTCGGCATCGGAGGCCGGAGCTTCCGTTATCCGCCGGCCAAATGTGGCCCCGGCGACCAACGGGACACAACCAACCTGCCAGATGCCACCGGAAAACAGTGCGTTCTCGACTATGCCTGCGTCTATGATCCGCAATCGCTTTAGAATTTCCGATAGGACTCGCGGGAAAGCACTGCCGAGTCATCGGCTCGAAGAGAATGCCCTGGTCCGGCCTCAGGCGTCGAAGTGCCAATCCTTCGTCGGACGGCACAGCGTATAGTCGGACTCATCGAGGTCCTGGATCATCTGCCTCAGCGTCCGGACGGTTTCCTCAAAGGCCGCTAGCTTTGCATCGGTCACGTCTACGTTCGAGCCCGTGGCAGCATCCCGTTCGAGCCATCGCTGGTTGCCGCGCCGCATGGATATGACCATAGAAACATACTTCTGGCATTCAGCATTCAGAACGTTCTTGAGGTCCTGCATCACCGATCTCCAACGCTAACAGAGGGCGACTGACGTTGAGCTTTCCATGGTTGCACAAAGCGTTGTTTTCAGCCAGTTAAAAGTGCGCTTAGCCGATCTGCCGGCTAAAAAAGAGACAACCTCCCACGGCACTCAAAAGATCTGCGGTCTGGGGGACGGTGCCGGTGGATACCGAGATCAACCAGCACCCGGTTTTCCTGTTTGCGGGCTCCGAAAATATCGCTAATATACACTCAGTACGGGCCTTCTGGGGGAACGCGAAGGCTGACTTGCACATTTTGGCGTAAGCAACGGAGAATGCGCCTATGGCCAGCGAGAAGTGGAATAATCCTATTCATGTGGGGTTTGAAAATACGGGCGCACGAACGATCGTCGGCCCTATGGACGCGCTGAAATGCCTGGCAGACCTGTGGCCGAGCAGTCGCGGGTTGCATTATCTGAAGGCAAGAAGCACTTGCAGAGCCGCCCTTGATGGTCGAAAGACGATCGAGGAGGCACGCGCGGAATTCGTAGCGGCCGCGGAAGAAGCCAAGCTGAAGGTCAACTGACCGGGCCTTGATCCGCCAATCGCCGGCAGATCGTCGACAACCTGTCCCGGAACAGGGCAATGGTTTATTTTTGTTTAACCCTCGGCAGCGCTTGCTGTTGGGAGCGCGATTAACCTCATTGCCATCAAGGCACGTCCCTCAATAGAAAGTGTGCAGCCATCATGATGATGGTCAGAGGCTCGTCACCCTCAGCGAAAGCAGACGAGCCTCGATTGCGATAAGCCGATGCGTCAGGCCGGTTTCAGGCGCCGTCTCCGCATTATTTCCAGCACCTTGCGCCCAAGCGTCTGGCCCGGCCCCTCGATGCGGGTGAAGCCGAGATATGCCAGCGCATAGGCCAATGGCAGCAGGGCGGCGACCACGATCGCAAAGCGCGCCGGCGCGGAAATCCCAGCCCCGAAATGCGTTATGACGAATGCTGCGAGCGGCTGGAGCAAAAGCAGGTGAATCAGATAGACGCCGAACGAGAGCTCGCCGAGCCAATGGCAGAAGTGATTTCCCATCAGCGATGAGACGCGATCGCCGAGCTTTCCGACCAGACCTGGCAACAAATGATAATGCACCAGCACGAAGAAGCCGACGACCAGAAGCAGGCGGACGGCGACCTTCGTCGAGGTCATGTCGCCGCCGATCGGAATCATGACCAGCATGACGGCAAGCAGGCCATTCATGACGGTTTGCCGCGGCGTCACGAACAATCCGTTGGCGATCAGCATGCCGCACAGGAAGACATGCATCTTCAGCGGCAGGAAAGACGGCATCGGAAAATCGATGTGGGCGGCCTGCACGGCCTTGGCGACTACGAAACCGCCAAGCGCAATCAGGGCGGCGCCGGGCAGCCATCTGGCTTTCCTCAAGAGCAGCATCGCCAGCGGAAAGACCGCATAGAACTGCATCTCCAAACCAAGACTCCAATCGGGCAGTGGTGTGCGGAACGCATAGGCCGGATGCAGTCCGAAGAGGAAGCTCGCGTGGATGAGAAGGTTGCGCAGGCTACCGTCCAGATAGCGCTCCGGCAATTGCGGACCGTGGGATAGGAAGGTGTCAATGACCATGCGGCTCGCATAGAGCTGCGGCCCCAGCAACAGGGCGATGCACAGCATCACGTAGTAGAGTGGCGCGATTCGGAAAAAGCGCTTCAGCCAGAAGCCGAACCAGGTGGATGGCTTCTCCCAGGGGTTGGCGCTCTCGCGTAACCGATAGTGAAAGACCATCAGAAAGCCGGACAGCATAATGAAGAGGTCGACGCCCAAATCCGGCGACGACAGGATCGGAAGGTGCCAACCCGTCAGTTGCAGGCTGTGACCTAGGAGGACCCAGAGTGCGGCCAGTCCGCGCAGCCCGTCGAGGCATCCGATCCGCTTGCTCTCAATGATCATAGGGTATCCTTCTGGTTGAGGCTCAGCTTCGCGGAAGCTAACGCAATGTGCTGCAACGCACAACTCACAACCAGAAAAGTTGATCGGTCTCCGGCTTGGGGAGCGCGATCTTCCTACCCTATTTCATCGGATTCCGAGACGGACGAGCAAACGATCAGCAGCGACCGTCGCTCTGCACCTCGAGGTAACCGACGCCGATAATGGTGCCGTCAAAAGACCGGATGAAGGATGGCACATAATGCGTCGTCGGCGCGGTGCAGGACACCGAACCGGTATATTCGTTCATCGCCATCTCGTCCTGCGGCAGGGCGGAATAGTCGCTCGTAATCTCGAGTGAAGCCGAAGCTGGCGTGATGAAAGTCCCTAATGCCAGCGCAAAAGCCGGCGCTCCCAGTCGAAGAAGTCTTCGCATGCCCTTCTCCCGTGTTTTGATTACAAGCATTAACTAATGAAACACGCTTTTAGTTCCAGTGTCGCCGCTACTACTTTCGCACAGTTAATTCTTCGTATTTTCGGTCGAGCTAAATTGTATTATTTTATATGAAGATAGGCGGATATTTCCGGGTGCGCAGCAACATGCCGTATGCGTGCGTCAAAACTGATGAACTTACAGTATTACATGTGAGTAGGCTGGCTAACGCCGCAGCATCCGGCTGCGGACATAACCCTTCCCGACCACGTCTTCGGCAATCTCGACCGCCCGCTCGACATGGCCTTTCTGCCGGACGAATCCTTCCAGGACGACATAGAGCCCCAGGATCGAGACGACGATTTCGCTACTATCGACGTCATAGGCGGCACTGAGAGCGCTTTCGACCGAGGCGCGTGTTGACGCGAGGCTGTGGCCCTGCCCGCAAGCACCACCGTGACCTTCCGTCGTCTGAAATCGAAGCACCATCATCGCCTCCAAATGGCAAAGTCTGTTACAGGGTAACGCCGGAGGGGAGTTTTAGTTGCGCCGCACCAATCTATACTCGAAAGAATCTCGCGGAGCCCAGCCCACGCTACTTGGCGCCCTGATCTGAGGCGCCATATATACCATAGGTTTAGTTAAGGGTTACCGCGATGAAGGTTCTGCTTCCGACGTTTCTATCGCTCGTCATACTATCGGGCTGCACGACGGACAGCTCCACCGAGGTTCAGCCCATTCCGGGGAGCATCACCTATGGCGGGCAACCGCGCACGAAACTGACCAAATCGCCGCCCGGCAGTGTCATCTACAATTCCTTCTACGACTCCCGCGGCCAGAGGGTTAAGGAAACCTATATCCTCCAGCCGGATCGCACGCTGAAACTGACGAGGCGCGTCATCGTGCCCGATTTCCCCTGATGCTCTCACGCTTGACAGCCGCAGCGTTCGAGAACATTCAAGGAACGTCGAATATTTCCGCGGTGCGATTCTCCGCCGAAGCAACCGGACGGCTGAATGTATCTTGAAAAGCTCAATCCCCAGCAGCGCGCGGCCGTCGAATACGGCACGCTCACTGACGGCACCCACGTTGCCGGTCCCTTGCTCGTCATCGCCGGTGCCGGCTCGGGCAAGACGAACACGCTCGCGCATCGCGTTGCGCACCTGATCGTCAAGGGCGCCGATCCTCGCCGGATCCTGCTGATGACATTTTCCCGCCGCGCGGCCGCCGAGATGGCGCGTCGTGTCGAGCGTATCTGTGTCCAGGTGCTCGGCGGCAAATCCGGCATCATGGCGGACGCGCTTGCCTGGAGCGGAACCTTTCACGGCATCGGGGCACGGCTGTTGCGCGATTACGCGGAACAGATCGGCATCGACCCCGCCTTTACGATCCATGACCGGGAAGACAGCGCCGATCTGATGAATCTCATCCGGCACGAGCTCGGCTTCTCGAAAATGGAGAGCCGATTTCCGACAAAGGGCACCTGCCTTGCGATCTATTCGCGCGTGGTCAATTCGGAAAGCGAACTCGGCCTCGTTCTGCGCGACGCGTTCCCCTGGTGCTCGGCCTGGGAAAACCAGTTGCGAGACCTCTTCGGCGCCTATGTCGAGGCCAAGCAGAGCCAGAACATTCTCGATTATGACGATCTGCTCCTCTACTGGGCGCAGATGGTCAGCGAACCGATCATCGCCGACGATATCGGCAGCCGCTTCGACCACGTGCTTGTCGACGAATACCAGGATACGAACCGGCTGCAGGCCTCGATCCTGCTCGCTTTGAAGCCTGGCGGACAAGGCTTGACCGTCGTCGGCGACGATGCGCAGTCGATCTATTCGTTTCGCGCGGCCACCGTGCGCAACATTCTCGACTTTCCCGCCGCGTTCAGCCCCTCGGCAAACATCATCACGCTCGATCGCAACTACCGTTCGACGCAGACGATCCTCGCGGCGGCGAACGCCGTCATCGACCTCGCCTCGGAGCGCTTCACCAAGAACCTCTGGACCGAGCGCCAATCGGCCCAACGTCCAAGGCTCGTCACCGTGCGCGACGAAGCCTACCAGGCGCGATACGTGGCGGACAAGGTGCTGGAGAACCGCGAAGAAGGCGTGAAGCTCAAGCAGCAGTCGGTGCTTTTCCGCGCCTCGCATCATAGCGGAGCGCTGGAGGTCGAGCTGACCCGGCGCAACATTCCGTTCGTGAAGTTCGGCGGGCTGAAGTTCCTCGACAGCGCGCACGTGAAGGACATGCTCGCGGCTCTCCGCTTTGCTCAGAACCCGCGCGACCGCGTCGCCGGCTTCCGGTTGATGCAGCTGCTCCCGGGTGTCGGGCCGTCGACGGCGCAGCGCGTCATCGACCAGATGGCCGCGGATGCCAGCCCGATGCAGGCCCTTTCCGACCTGCCGGCCCCTCCCCGCTCGGGCGAGGATTGGACGGCCTTCGTTGCGATGCTGCAGGAGGTGAAGACCGGCAAGGCCGGCTGGCCGGCAGAAATCGGCCTCGTCCGCGAATGGTATTCGCCGCATCTCGAGCGCCTGCACGAGGATGCATCGACGCGCCAAGCCGACCTTCTGCAACTCGAGCAGATCGCCAGCGGCTATCCTTCCCGTGAGCGTTTCCTGACGGAGTTGACGCTCGACCCGCCGGATGCGACCAGCGACCAGGCCGGTGTGCCGCTGCTCGACGAGGATTATCTGATCCTCTCCACGATCCATTCCGCCAAGGGGCAGGAATGGACGCGGGTGTTCATGCTGAACGTCGTCGACGGCTGCATCCCGTCCGACCTCGCCGTCGGCACCAGCGCCGAGATCGAGGAGGAACGGCGACTGCTCTACGTCGCGATGACCCGCGCCAAGGACAATCTCGACCTCGTCGTGCCGCAACGCTTCTTCACGCACGGCCAGAACGCGCAGGGCGACCGGCACGTCTATGCGTCGCGCACGCGCTTCATTCCGGCAACCTTGCTGCAGTTCTTCGAGGTGGTCGGCTGGCCGCAATCCAGAGCCGATGGCGGCGCGTCGCATCAGGCGCGACAGGTGCGCGTCGATGTCGGAGCACGCATGCGCGGGATGTGGCGCTAGAGCGCCAGCGGCGGCTCCGCGGGCTTGAAGAAGGCGTCGATGGCCGCCTGGTCGACCGCCTCTGGTGTCGCCGGCATCCACTGCGGATTGCGATCCTTGTCGATAATGGCGGCGCGGATGCCCTCGTAGAAATCCGGGCTTTTCAATATCTGCTGGCAGGCGCCGAGTTCGCGGTTCAGGCATTCGGCAAGGTTCCTGCTTTGCCGGCCCTGGCGCAGCAGACGAAGCGCAAGTTTCAGGCTGGTCGGGGAGCGGGTCCGGATGATCCGCAGCGTTTCGGCGGCAAAATCGCCGGGCTCCTTCCCAAGCGCATCGATGACTTCCTCGACGGTGCCGAAATGAAAGCAACGTTCGATCAGGTCGCGGTTGCTTTTGACGGCGCTCGTCCCCGGATCGCTGGAGAGATTCTTCAACACCACCTCGACGTCACGGGGCGTCGCGTTTCGCGGCAGTTCCGCCAGCGTATCGACGATGTCAGGCAGCCGGAAGGAAGCGATGTGGTGATCGGCCAGTCCGGCATAGACGATGTCGGCCGCGTCGACGGTCAGTCCCGTCAGCCCCATCCAGGTGCCGGCCTCGCCGGGCGCGCGCGGCAGCAGCCAGGTCGCCCCGACATCCGGAAAATAGCCGATCCCCGTTTCCGGCATGGCAAGCTTGGTTCGCTCCGTTACGACGCGGTGGCGGCCGTGCGATGACAGGCCTACGCCGCCGCCCATGGTGATGCCGTCCATCAGCGCCACATAGGGCTTTGGGTAGGTCGCGATCCGGTGATTCAGGCGGAATTCTTCGCGCCAGAAGGTCGTGGCTAGGTCGGTGCCGGCGCGGCCGCTCTCGTGCAGCGCGCGAATGTCGCCGCCGGCGCAGAAGCCGCGCTCCCCCTCGCCCGAAACGATCACCATGGCGATGCTGGCGTCTGCCGCGAAGTCGCCCATTGCGGCGGCAAAGGCGCGGACCATATCGAGTGTCAGGCTGTTCAGCGCACGCGGTCGATTGAGGCGGATGATGCCGGCCGAGCCGCGCCGTTCGACAATCACCTCACTCTGGTGAACCTCGTCTCGCATGCTGACCTCCTCGCTCGTTGCATCCTTCGCGTCGCAATCCGGCGTCAAGCGAACCGGTGCCATCAACCGTCATGCCACCTTAGCGCACTCGACGGCATAGTCGATGGCCGGGCTGGGATTGATTTCGTTTCTCAGAACGAGGCGGCGGCGAGCGCTCGATGGAGGCTCTGAAGATCGTCGACGTTGCGATCCATCAGGAACTGTTCCCAGTCGAGCGCGCTTTGGACGATTGTCTCCAATGAATCGTGTGTCGGCTTCCAATCCAGAACGCGTTGGGCAAGGCTTGAGTCCGCAACAACACTTGCGGCATCGCCCGGACGCCTCGGCGCCATGTGGATCTTGAAGGAGTGTCCGTGCAGGCGCGTGACCATGTTGAGCACGTCGAGCACCGAATAGCCGGCGCCGTAGCCGCAATTGGCAACCAGCGAGCCGCTCCCACGACGCAGATGCTGCAGCGCCTTCAGGTGAACCGCGGCGAGATCGCTGACATGGATGTAATCGCGCACGCCGGTACCGTCATGAGTCGGGTAATCGATGCCGTAGACATGAACGCCGGTGCGTTTGCCGAGTGCCGCCTCGCAGGCGACCTTGATCAGGTGGGTGGCGCCTGATGTCGATTGACCGCTGCGCCCCAACGGGTCGGCGCCGGCGACGTTGAAGTAGCGCAGCGCGACATAGTTGAAGTCGTAGGCTGCCGCCGCGTCCCGCAGCATGAATTCCGTCATCAGCTTGGACTGGCCGTAAGGATTCTCGGGATTGAGCGGCGCGGTCTCCCTGACCGGCTCGGACGTCTTCTGCGGCCCGTAGACGGCGGCGGTGGAGGAAAAGACGAAATGGCGGATGTTGGCATTGATCGCAGCGCTCAACAGCGCCCGCGTCTTGCCGGAATTGTTGTCGTAATAGGCAAGCGGATCGGCGACGGATGCAGGCACGATCGCGGAGCCGGCAAAATGGATAATGGCGTCGACGTCGTTCTCGATGAAGATCGTCTTCAGAAGCTGGGCATCGGCGACATCGCCGAGATAGAAGCGCGCACGCGGAGAGACCGCCCAGCGAAAGCCGGTCGAAAGATTGTCCAGGACAACGACGTCTTCGCCCGCATCCAGCAATGTCCAGACCATGTGGCTGCCGATGTAGCCCGCGCCACCCGTGACCAAAATTGCCATATCCCGCATCCCCGCTTCATTCACGCGGGGGCATCTGACGCTGCTTTCCTTTCAGAATTTCCTATCGAAAGCGCGCTGCGGGGCTTCCTCGCGGGTAAGTTTGATGGCGTGGTTAGAGGCCGATTTCGGGCTCCGCTACAATTTTATCGATGTACTATTTCGAGGGCTCTTTTCTGCGGCAGCTCACAGGTCCTGACTTTCAATGCCGCCGAAGGAATTTGGTAAGATCTTCCCACAGGATCACTATCCCAATGACGAACAGCCCGCCGGGCACCAGATAATACAGGGTCCTGACGGGATAAACGGTGAAATACAGCAGGTACAGGACGCCATAGATTCCGGAGATGACGAGCACCGTTCCCAATAAGAGAGAAATTATCTTCCTCACCACGGTCCCACTCTCCCCGCTAAACCTCTAAGGGAATTGCTACACCAAACATGCCCAAGCTGTATAGCTGGCATGCCAGTCGTAAAGACAACTGGACTGGCAGGAGCAACAATGCCAGCCCTACTGGACACGGAACCGACATAGGCTGAGAGCGAATATTTTCAATCCATTGTCGGAGTGACAAAGATAGGTTCGTCCTCGGGCATTCCCATGCTGCATTCAAAGGAGGATCATCATGCCCAACACGATACGTCTTCACCGCATCCTGGCTGCCAGCCCTGAGAAAGTCTATCGCGCATTCCTGGAGGCGGATGCGCTAGCCAAATGGCTTCCGCCAAATGGGTTTACCTGCACGGTGCATCATCTGGAGCCAGCGGTCGGCGGAACACACAGGATGTCCTTCCGGAACTTTACGACTGGAAATAGCCACTCCTTTGGAGGCAGCTATCTGGAATTGGTTCCGAACGAGAAGCTCCGTTACACGGACAAGTTCGACGACCCGAACCTTCCCGGTGAAATGGAGGTCACGGTAACCTTGAAGAAGGTCTCTGTCGGCACCGAACTGAATGTTGTCCAGGCGGGCGTACCGGACCTTATTCCCCCGGAGGCATGCTATCTCGGTTGGCAGGAATCGCTGCGCAATCTGGCAAAGCTCGTCGAGCCCGAAATCAACGATTGAGGAGCTAGGCAATCCTAAGCGAAAGTGGAGCTTGGCGGTTGAAGCCGCCTCGCTCCTCCAGGCTATTGCCGTGAGGGAGCCGCAGGCGCACCTTCGTCTGTCAGCTTTTGATCCCATTAAAGCTTGAGGATGTCGTCGCAGCACCGTTGGGCAGCGAACTCGATCTGCGCCGGGTCGCGCACGAAGCGCCAATCGACTAGTGACAACGATAAATAGTTTCCTTCGAGCGCCAGAGCGCCAGTCTAACCCCTGCGGTTGCAATGCCTCTAACCATCGGGCCGCGAAGATGTTATAGTCCCCACGCTTTAGCATCCGTGGGCAGGCATCCGGAGGGGGATCCATGAGGATGACGAGGAAGCAGTCCGGCCTTAAAAAGAGCGCTGAGGAGTGGGGACGGGCGCGGGAGCAACGACCGAACCCTCCGCCGGAGAGGCGCAAGACCTTGCGCACCAAACGACCAATCTGCCGACAACGCCGTTGGCCGCCCATCAGACAACCTATTTCTTCAAGAACTCCGCCTTCGAATTCGTCCTCCTGGCGAGCCTCGGTCGCGCCTACTACCAGGGCGCAAACATCGGCAAGGTCCTGTTCACCATCCGGCAGATCGAAGACGGCAACTTCGACAGCGCGTACCGGGCGATGATCGCCGCTGGCGATGAAGCCCGCCTCCTGGCCGAAAACTCGGCAGATGGCGGTCACACGGAAAGCGCGCGGCAGGCCTATCTCTGGACGCAGAGTTTCTATGACAGCGCCATCTACTTCGCGGACGGCACCGGTGATCCAATGCGGGTTGCGGCAGCCTGGCAGATGATGGACGATTGCTGGCTGAAGTCGATCGATCTATGCGATCCCCCAGTTGAACAGATCAGCATTCCTTATGAGGGCGTAGGCCTGCGTGGCTTCTATTTCCGGGGCAAGAGCGCCCGGGAAAAGCGCCCCCTGCTGATCCTCGTCAACGGCAGCGACGGCTCAGCGCTCGACATGTGGATGCTTGGCGCAGCCGGAGCAACGGCGCGAGGTTACGACTGCCTGACGTTCGACGGGCCGGACAAGGTTACGCCCTGTGGAAGCAGCAACTCACCTTCAGGCCGGATTGGGAGCATGTTGTCACGCCGGTGGTCGACTTTGCCCTGGGCCGTCCCGGTGTCGATCCGAAGAGGATCGCGATCCAGGGCATCAGCCAGGCCGGATACTGGGTTCCGCGCGCGGTTGCGTTTGAGAAGCGGATCGCCGCCGCCATCGTTGATCCCGGTGTCTGCGATGTTTCCAAATCATGGACGGCCACGCTGCCGCCTCCGATGATCGAACTCCTGAAGGCAGGCCGCAAGGATGAGTTCGACGGCAATCTGAACAAGATGCTGGACCCGGCCACCAAGAAATCCGTGGCCTTCCGGATGAGACCTTATGGCGTGACGTCGTATTTCGACGCCTTCAAAGCGACGATGGCGTACAACCTCATGGACGTTGCCGGGAAGATCGAGTGCCCGATGCTGATTACCGAGCCGGCCAACGAAGCATTCTGGCCAGGGCAGTCGCGCCAGCTATACGACCTCTTGAGCTGTCCCAAGACGCTGATCCCCTTCTCGGCATCCGACGGCGCGGACCTGCACTGCGAGCCGGCGGCATATGGGCTGAGGGACCTGCGCGTGTTCAACTGGCTCGACGAGACGCTCGGAGCAATCTAGCTATGGTCTGGGAAGGATAATCGCCCGGGTCGAGCCGGCTCCACACTCCTAGAGCTTGAGGATGTAGTCGCACAGCCTGTCGGCCGCCATCTGGATCTGGGCCGGGTCGCGCAGGAAGCAGGCGCGCAGAAAGAGCTCGCCGCCAGCGCCGAACGCCGCGCCGGGTGCCAGCCCGACACCCGTCTTGTCGACGATGTCGATCGCTGCCTTGCGGCTGTCGGTCACGCCGTCGATCTTCAGGAATGCATAGAGGGCGCCGTCCGGCTTCAGCGTCTCGACGCGGTTCGTTGCAATCAGCGCGTCGCACAGGATGTCGCGGGAGCGTCTGGCCTTGTCGATGTTCGACTGCACGAAGCTGTCGCCCTCATTCAGGGCCGCGACCGCACCACGCTGCATGAACTGCGCCACGCCCGAGGTCGAATACTGGATGAGGTTCTCGATCACCTGGCCGGTTTGCGGCGGGGCAACGATCCAGCCGACACGCCAGCCGGTCATCGACCAGTTCTTGGAGAAGGAGTTGACGAACATCACCTTGTCGTCGGGCTCCATCACATCGAGGAAGGACGGCGCGCGACCGCCGGCAAAGTAATAGCGCGCGTAGATCTCGTCGGCCATGATCCAGAGATCGTGCTTGCGCGCGAGCGCCAGGATGGCTGCGAGATCATGCTTGGTTGCGGTCCAGCCGGTCGGATTGGACGGCGTGTTGATGAACAGCCCCCTGGTCTTCGGGGTGATGGCCGCCGCGATGCGGTCGAGATCGACCGCCCACTTGCCGCCCTCGAAGGTCAGCTGCACGCCGACCGATCGGGCGCCGGCAATTTCCAGGGCGGCGGCGATGTTCGGCCAGGCAGGCGTCAGGTAGACAAGCTCGTCGCCCGGCGAGGTCAGCGCCTGCACGGCGATCTGGATCGCCTGCATGCCGGAACCAGTGACATAGAAATGCTCGACCGGCAGAGAGAGGTCGAAATGTCTGGCATAGTAGTCGGAAAGCGCCTGACGCAGTTCCGGGATGCCGCGCTGATAGGTATAGAAGGTCTCGCCGCTCGACAGCGCTTCGATCGCCGCCTTGTTGATGAAATCCGGCGTCGACAGATCTCCCTCGCCGACCCAAAGCGGCAGGAGGCCGTCACGGCCACGGGCATAGTTGACGACTTCGACGATCCCGCTTTCTGGCGCCAGGAGGGCGCGCGGGCTAAGACTGCTGACTATCGACATGCATCACTCCGGTTTGCGCCCATATAAAGCAAATAAGGCGGCAAATCCCATGACATTCGGTGATGCGATATCGATTTTCGTGATGGATGAGCCCCGCGCCCGTCGGCGAAGGCTCATAATCTCATCAGACGGCCGGACGCTTGGCCAGCAGGTCGCGAATTTCCGTCAGCAGCGCCACATCGGCCGGCGGCGCGGCGGCCTCGTCCTTGGCCTCCTTGATCTTCATCTGCTTGTCCACCTGCTTCTGGAGCGTATTCACGCCCTTGACCATCAGGAAGATAATCCATGCGAGAATCATGAAGTTGATCAAAACCGTGATGAAGCTGCCATAGGCCAGGACCGCGCCCTGCTGGCGGGCAGCAGTCAGTGTCGGCGCGTTCACGTTGGACGACAGGCCGATGAAATAGTTCGAAAAGTCGAAGCCGCCGAAAATGGCACCGACGATCGGCATGATGATATCGTCCACCAGCGACCTGACGATCCCCCCGAAAGCGCCGCCGATGATAACACCGACAGCAAGGTCCATGACATTGCCGCGGGCGATAAATGCTTTGAACTCATTGAGCATCCGATCCGTCTCCCTCTGATGCAGTCGCACTGACAGGTCATTGTTTTTATTAGCTACATGTTCAATGCAATTATTCAATTGCCAATTACAAATTATTGGGCCGGCGTGCGGTCTTTGACTTAAGACCTATACACCCCCTGATGTTCAAGGACGCCAAATTCCCGTAATCTCCAATAGTCCGGGAGAACCGGTGCATGGTGCATCGGTGGAGGTTCAATGCTGCCAGGCTGGGTCATACTTGCATCTGCTTTCGGCTATCTGCTGCTGCTCTTTGCGGTCGCGAGCCATGGCGACCGCAGGCGTCGGATGTTCGGAACGCCCGTGGGCGGCCGCCCGGCGGTCTATGCGCTCAGCCTCGCGATCTACTGCACCTCCTGGACGTATTTCGGTGGTGTCGGACTGGCATCGCAACGCGGGCTGGAATTCCTCGGCATCTATATCGGCCCAATCCTCGTCTTCACGCTCGGGATGCCGGTGCTGCGGCGGATCATCGAGCTCGCGAAGGCCGAGAAGCTGACATCCGTCGCCGATTTCATCTCCGCGCGCTACGGCAAGAATCCGGCGGTCGCGACAATCGTGGCATTGATCTCCCTCGTCGGCGCTATCCCCTATATCGCCCTGCAGCTCAAATCGGTGTCGAGCACCGTGACGGCTATGCTCAACCCGTCGGATTACGGCATCGGCAGCGGCAACCTCTATTTTCTCGACCTGCCACTGCTCGTAACGCTAGTGCTCGCCTGCTTCGCGATCATGTTCGGCACGCGCCACACGGATGCGACCGAGCACCAGGACGGGTTGATCCTTGCCGTCGCCATGGAGTCGGTGGTCAAGCTGTTTGCCTTCCTCACCGCCGGCGTCTGCGTGGTCTGGTTCCTTTTCGACGGTCCATCCGATCTCTGGCAGAAGGCCAGCGAAAACCAGCTCGTGCTCTCGGCCCTGAACTACCAGACACCGATCAGCCGCTGGATCACGCTGACGCTGTTGTCCGCGTTTGCGATCATCATGCTGCCGCGACAATTCCACGTCACCGTTGTCGAGAACAGGACCGCCCGGGAGCTTCGGCTGGCCGGCTTCCTCTTCCCTCTCTATCTCGTTGCCATCAATCTCTTCGTGCTGCCGGTGGCGATCGGTGGCCTGCTGACGTTTGGCGGCAGCGGCAATGCCGATCTCTACGTGCTTTCGCTACCGCTTACCGGGCAGATGCCCTTTGTCTCGCTGATTACCTTCATCGGCGGCTTTTCCGCCGCCACCGCCATGGTGATCGTCGCTTCGGTGGCGCTGTCGATCATGGTGTCGAACGACATCATCATGCCGATCTTCCTGCACCGGAAGCTCGTCGACTGCTCGGGTCAGCGCAGCGATTTCGCCAAGACGCTGCTCAACATAAGGCGCAGCGCGATCTTCGCCGTACTGCTGCTCGGCTACGCCTATTATCGTTCAACCGACAGCACGACGGGGCTGGCCTCGATCGGCCTCCTCTCCTTCGCCGCGATTGCGCAGATGGCCCCTTCCTTGTTCGGTGGCCTTGTCTGGCGGCGAGCCAATGCGCGCGGTGCCATTCTTGGGCTGACGTCGGGCTTCGTGATCTGGGTCTACCTGCTGTTCCTGCCTTCGCTTGGCGGACCGGACTATTCGGGTGTCGCAAGCGCAGTCCTCGGTTTCATCTTTCCCGGCACGACGATCTTTTCGGCACCCGATGCCGATCCGCTGGTCAATGCCACGGTCATGAGCCTGCTCGTCAACACCGCCTTCTTCGTCGTCGGATCGGTTACCCGCAATGCGCGGCCGCTCGAACGCATCCAGGCCGGCATCTTCGTCAAGCGGCAGTCCCGCTCGCAGTTTGCCACGCGCGGCTGGAAGACCCGCATCAGTATCGCCGATCTCAAGGCGACGGTCTCGCGTTATCTCGGCGAGGAGCGCATGGAGCGTTCGTTCCAGACCTACCAGCAGAATTCGGGCCGCAAGCTGGAGGACGACCAACCAGCCGACATGGCGCTCATTCATTTTGCGGAACAGCTACTCGGCAGCGCCATCGGCTCTTCCTCCGCTCGACTTGTGCTGTCGCTGATCCTTCAGAAAGTGGAGGACGCCTCGGCCGACACCGCCTGGCTGCTCGACCAGGCGAGCGAGGCCCTGCAATATAACCAGGACATGCTGCAGACGGCGCTGTCTCAGATGGACCAGGGCATCGCTGTCTTCGACAGCTCGAACAACCTGACGATCTGGAACCGCCGTTTCCGGCAGTTGCTGGACCTTCCGGAGAATACCGGACAGGTGGGCTTCCCGCTCGCCGACATCGTGGCGATCCTCAGCCAGCGCGGCGATGTGCCAGCCGGCGACGTCAACCAGACCGTCCGGCACTTCCTGACGCTGGACAAACCCTTCGCGCTGGTGCTCGGCGGCGGCGAACGCATCATCGAAGTGCGCTCCAACGCGATGCCGGACAAGGGCATCGTCGCAACCTTTACCGACATCACCCAACGCGTCGCCGCCGACCGAGCGCTCAAGCAGGCGAACGAAACGCTGGAACAGCGCGTTGCCGAGCGGACGGCGGAACTGACCCGTGTCAATCGCGAACTCGGCGAAGCGAGAGCCGCCGCCGACGAAGCCAATCTAGGAAAGACACGCTTCTTCGCCGCTGCCGGGCACGACATCCTGCAGCCGCTCAATGCGGCCCGGCTCTATTCCTCGGCGCTTGTCGAGCGCATGGGAAAGTCCGAAAGCAGTGCGATCGTTCGCAACATCGATTCCGCGCTGGAATCGGTCGAAACCATCCTTGGCGCGGTTCTCGATATTTCGCGGCTGGACACCGGGGCGATGCGGCCGCGCCTCGCCTCCGTGCCACTTTCCGACCTGCTGGAGCGGATCCAAACGGACTTCGAGCCGATCGCCCGTGAGAAAAACCTGAAGCTGGTGGTGATGCCAACCTCGCTTCGGGTCCGCTCCGATCCCAACCTGCTTCGCCGCCTCGTGCAGAATCTTGTTTCCAACGCGATCAAATACACGATCGACGGAAAGGTGCTGGTTGGTGCGCGTCGGCGCGGACATCAGGTCGTCATCCAGGTGATGGATTCCGGGATCGGCATTCCGCCTTCGAAGTTCCGGACGGTCTTCAAGGAATTCGCCCGTCTCGACGAAGGCGCCAGGACGGCTTCCGGACTGGGCCTCGGCCTCTCGATCGTCGATCGCATCGCGCGTGTCCTCAATCACCCGGTGGAACTCCACTCGACACACGGCAAGGGCACGGATTTCCGCATCGTCATGCCGCGCGACGCGTCGCGACTACTCGAGCGCTTGGGCGCAGCCCAGCCGGTGGAGCATTCGGCGCAGAGCCTGCAGGGATTGAAGGTCCTCTGCGTCGACAACGAGCCGCATATTCTGGAAGGCATGCAGCTGCTGATCAGCGGCTGGGGCTGCGAGGTGCGATGCCTGGGTTCGCTGGCCGATGTCGGCGCGCTCGATACACGCCAGCCGCCGCCGGATCTCGTGATCGCGGACTATCACCTCGGCGACGGCACCGGCGTTTCCGCCATCCTGACGCTCAGGGAGCGTTTCATGGCGTTCATTCCGGCGCTGATCGTCACGGCCGACCGCACGCCGGAGGTCCGCGCCGAAGTCGAGCGGCACGGCATTGGGCTCCAACACAAACCGGTGCGCCCGGCAGCGTTGAGGGCCTACATTACGCAGATTTCCGCTCAGAAGCGGGCGGCGGCGGAGTGACCGCCGCATCCTTCGCCATCACGCCGGACACGAGGCCGCGCACACGCTCGGCGGTTGGCTCGTCGCCGAAAAGTATGCGGTAGATGATCGGCGCAACGACCTGATCCATCACGCTATCGACCAGCGGAAAGCTCTCGCCGCGCGCGAGCGCCCGATCGCTCAGCAGCTCCACCTGCTCGCGGGTGAAGGCGCAGCACTTGGCGGCATTGGCATTGTCCTGCGCGGCCAGCACGTCGCGGATAATCTCGCGCCCAACGCCGGAGGACATCTCCTCGGCATACTGTTCCGCCCAGGCTTCAAGATCGCTTCGGCCGCTGCCGGTGTCGATCGGCTGCATGTCCGGGCGCAGGCGCTCGACGGCGACGTCGGCCAGCAATTCCTGCAGGTCGCCCCAGCGACGGTAGATGGTCGACGGGGTAACGCCGGCCTTTGTTGCAATCAGCGGGATTGTCACGTCTGCCCGGTCCATGTCGGCCAGCAGTTCGCGGACTGCCTGATGCACTGAAGCCTGCACCCTGGCGCTGCGGCCGCCCGGCCGGGGATTTTCTTTTGCTGCCATTTCTAACGTCCTGTTTCCTGCGCCGGCGCATGGTTCAACATCTTTGATCGAGCTGTTAACGCAAATTATTTGCTTTTAGTGGCAGGTCGACCTACATGGCTAACGCAACAAATTAGCTTTAAGAGGCTTATATATGTTCGGCGCCGCCAAATCCACACCGACCTCCCGTAATCCGATCCCCTTCCATGCAATTACGCTGGCAACCTTCTTCGGCGCTTCCGCAGCGCCGACGCCACTCTATCGAATCTATCAGGAAAGCTTTGCGGTCTCGCCGGTGCTGATCACCGTGATCTTCGCGGTTTATGCCTTCGCGCTCCTGACTGCACTGCTGATAGCGGGCTCGATCTCCGACCACCTCGGCCGCAAGCCGGTGATCTTCACCGCCCTGATGTTGGAGATCGTCGCCATGGCGTTGTTCGTCGTGGCAAGCGGCCCAGACTGGCTGATCGCGGCGCGGATCGTGCAAGGCCTGGCAACCGGAATTGCCGGCGCCTCGATTGGGGCAGCATTGGTCGACGTCGACCGGGCGAAGGGCCAGATCGTCAACTCCATCGCACCGCTGTCAGGCATGGCGGTCGGTGCAGTCGGCACGAGCGCCCTGATCCAGTATGGTCCCTTCCCGCTCCACCTCGTCTATGCCATCCTGCTCGCGGCTTTCGCCGGGCAAGCCGGCGCCATCTGGGCGACCCGGGAGACTGGCGGCCGTCGGCCGGGTTTCTGGAATTCGTTGAAGCCGACAATTTCGATTCCGCCGCAGGTCAAACGGCCGCTCGCCTTGGTGACGCCGATCAACATCGCCAATTGGACGCTTGGCGGCTTCTACCTCTCGCTGGTTCCGTCATTGGTCGCCAGCACGACGGGCAGCCGGGCGCCGCTCACGGGCGGGTTGATCGTGACGGCGCTGATGGTGTCGGGGGCGGTTGTGGTCTATCTCAGGCGCGCCAAGTCCGGCGCGGCCAATCTCGGCTTCGGCACGGCGGCGACCACGCTTGGAATTCTGACTGTTGTCGCCGGCGTCCACTTCGGCAACGTGCCGCTGCTGCTCGTCGGCACCTTCTTTACCGGCGCCGGATTCGGCACAAACTTCCTCGGGTCGATCGGCACGATCATGCCGCTCGCCAAGGCCGACGAGCGCGCCGGCCTGTTGTCGGCCTTCTATATCCAGAGCTATCTGGCGTTTAGCCTTCCGGCCATTCTCGCCGGCTTCCTCGCCAAGTCTCTCGGCTACCAGCTGACCACCGATCTCTACGCAACGGCGATCATTCTGGTAACCGGCGCCGGGCTTCTCGGCCTGCGCGCCGAGCGCAGCAGGGCTGCCAGGCTGCCTGCCTGAGACTAGAACCCTGAAAGGGCCTAGAGGTAACTCGTCACCGCCGGCTCATTCCACCAGTTGTCGTGGCGCCCATCCATGTAGCGGATGGGCAGCGCGGCGAGCTCCTCCGGCGTTATGTCGTCGAGGCAGGCGATATTGATCGAAACGTAGTCGCCGCCGATCTCGGGAATATGGCCATGCCCGTAGGCATGCAGGCCGCAGATCCGGCAGAAGCGGTGATGGCCGCTCATCGATGCGAACTGGTAGTCGCCCGCCGCTGTCTCCTCGCACAGCAGGCGGAAATCCTCAGGCTTGACGATCGCGCCCCAATAGCGCCGCTTGCCGCAGACCGAGCAATTGCAGCGACCGGTGCCGGCCTGGAGATCGGCATCGACCTCATAGCGGATTTTGCCGCAATGGCAGCTGCCCGTGTAGGTTCTCTTCATGGGGTTCCTCCTCCGCCCTTTGCAACGGCCGGAGTCGCCGAGTTCAGTCGATGGCCACCGCGTCCAGGCAAGACAAAATCAGGCTTCCTGCCCCGCCTGCAGTCTATTGGAATTGATCGAGGCTGCATGCGCTTCAAGAATGGCGGCGGCGATAACTTTCTGAAGCTCGTATACCAGCGTACGCGACCGCTTGCGATCCAGATCTTGCGCCGCCTTCGCAAGATTCAATCCCTCGTTCAGGACAATATGATGAGCTCGCGTCAGCGCCCAACTCTCAATATCCAGACCTATCATTCGGAATCTCCGCCAAGTCATTCAGCATCAAAGATATTCACGAATCACGATACGCAGAGCACTTACGCAGCAAGAAGAATCATAGTTGCAATATTTTGCAAATAGCATTTGCCAAAGAAATACACGTCGAATGCGAAATTACTCCGCCTGAGCCACGATAAAATACAATCGTGCCATTCGCGGGTCGATCAACTGCATCAAGGCCTGTGCTCATAGGTATTCCGCGAAGCTTGCACGGACCTGCACGCCAAGCGCGCATACGTGCCGATCTCTCATGCGCGGCCTGGGAGATCGGGCGAACGTTTGGTCAGACCTTGGTGGCAGGACCCTTGTTGCGCGCCAGCAGGGCCTTCACCGTATCGTCGTTGATATTCCCGCTCGGCTCCTGGCCGATCGATTTCTGGAAGTTCTTGATCGCCGCAACCGTCTTCGCGCCCATCTCGCCGTCCGGCTGGCCAGCGTCGAAGCCGTTGTTGTTGAGGATCGCCTGGATGTTGCGGATCGCCTTCTTCATATCGACGGTCGAGGTCTTGGTGGCATTGCCGACCCACTCGTCGGGAAGGTCCACGCCATTCGCCTTGCTGTCGAGCGGCACGGCCTTCCACTGGTCAACCTTGGCACGCGCCTTCTCAAGCTGGTCCGGCTTCATGGCTTTCGCAACTTCCTCGCGCTTCTGTGCCGCGTCCTTGTCACCGCCCTTGGCGGCAATCGCAAACCACTTGTAGGACTCGGTCAGATCCTGCGTGATCCCATTGCCGCGGGCACAGAGGATCGCCAGGTTGAACTGGCTGTCGGTGATGCCGAGGTCAGCTGCCTTGACGAACCAGTCCGCGGCTGCCTTGTAATCCTGCTGGCCGAGCGCGCCGGAGGCATAGAGCACGGCGAGATTGTGCATCGCGCTGGCGTTGCCGCGGTTTGCCGCCTGCTCGTAATACTGCTTCGCCTTGGCGATGTCGCGGTCGACGCCTGTGCCCTTCTCGTAGATGTTTCCGAGGCGATACTCCGCCGGGCCGAAGCCCTTGTCGGCGGCGAGCTGATACCAGCTTATCGCTTCCTTCGGATCGGCGGCGACGCCGGCCCGGCCCTCGCTGTAGCGGGCGCCGATTTCAAACAGCGCCAGCGGATCGCCGCTCCTGGCGGCATCCGCGAGCGACTTCGGCTGTACCGTGTCGGGAATGGCAATGCCGGCTGTTTCCGCCACCGGAGCGGCAGGCGTCGTCGCCATGCCGGCAGCAGCCGGCGTCGTTTCCTTGGCAACGAAACCGGAGGCGTCCTTGGGAGCGCCGGAGGGCGCGAGCGGGGCAACCGCGTCGCCGGTCAGCGGTGCGGCGGCCGTCAGATGGTCGGGTGCTGCCGGCGCCGGTGCCGTATCGCTGCTCGCAAGCGGCGCGGCCAGTGCGTCCACGGCCGGGGCTTCAGTGGCCGGAACCTCCGGAGCGGCTACCACGGCCTGGTCGGGCGCCGTCTCGCTGTCCACCGGCAGGGCATTGCTGGATGAATCGGTCAGCACCGCCACTTCGGCGGACGGCGCCGACTGGCCGGTCGTCAGCGTGCGGGCAAGCGGGAACGCCATGATGGCCAGCAATACGGCACCGACGGCCAGCAGGATCGGACGGCGGAAGCGCGAGAAGGTGCTCCCCTTCACCGCATCCTTGTCCTTTGCCTTCCTGTCGGCCTTGGCTGGCTGTGGCTTGGCGCTCGGCTCTGTCTCCATCGCAGCAGCCTGCGCGGCGCGGCGGGCTGCGGCGATGTAGTCCGCGCGCTCGTTTTCCGTTGCCGGCTTCGCATTCACGCGGGCGGCGTTCTGGCTGGCGCGCACGCGCTCGAGGATCTTCTTGACGTCAGGCGCGCCGGAGCCGGGCTCCAGTGGCTCATTGGCAGCTTCCGGCGGCATCACATCGACCGGATCGATGGAAGGAACCGGGTCGATGAGCGTGCGTTCAGCGGTGGCGGCCTCAGCCTTGGCCTTCTTGCCGGGCAGCAGGCGCTTGCCGAGGCCAGCAAGCAGGCTACCCTTGGAGGGAGCTGCGGATGATACGGGCTTCATTGCCGCTTCGATCGCGACCACACTGGTGTCGGTCGTCGCCATGACCGGTAGGGCGGGCGCTTCGTCGGCGACCTCGGGCTGACTGCTTGCCGAGGCGCGGGTTCCGAAAACCACCGGCTTCTGTGCTTCCTCGGCGCCGGCCTGCATCATCGTAAAAGTATCGACGGCAAAATCGACATCGGCCGCCGGCATTCTCGCTGCCGGCCTTGCGACCGCGCGGTCTTCCATGGTGTCCAGTCGCTCGGCGATCTGGACCAGCGTTTCGTGCAGGGCCTGGAAGGTCTTGTGCGTGCGCTCTTCGCTGCTGCGGCTCAGGTCTTCGAGCTGACGCAAGTCTTCGGCAAGCGCATGGAGCGCCGACATATCAGCCGCAGCCGGCGCGCCACCTTGCAGGGCACCGTTTCTTGCATAGGCTTCGACCACCGCTTCCGCCGCCTGGCGGGCAGCCTCGATGATGTATTCGTCGCTGGTCGCCATGTAGTCTTCGATCGCGCCCATGCGGCGGTCGAATTCCGCCGGCAGTTCGGCAGCCGGCCGCGGCTCGCTCATAAGCGCCGAAAGGTTTGCGATCTGGTCCTCGAGGTTGCGTAGCGCATGCGTATCAGCCGCCGGTGCCGCGGTGCTTTCCTCCAGGCGTGCGACGATATCGCCGAGCCGCCCTTCGATGCGCCTGATAGCACTGTCGTCCACGGAAGCAACGACGGGCTGAAGCGGCTGGAAGTCCATCTCGTCGATGCGGCGCGCGAGATAGTCGAGGCGCTGCGCAAGCGCATCGTTGACCGAGCCGACTTCGAGTGCGTCGATCTTGCGCGAGATATCTGCGAGTGCGCCGGTCAGTTCCGGCTGTGGCGCAGCCTTGTGGCTCCGCTCGAGCAGGTAGGACAGATGCTCCAGGCGCTCGTCGAGGCGCGAGGTCGCCTCGGCGTTGGCGAGTTCCTCGACGCGCAACGTCAGGGTTTCCAACCGATCCGCCAGGGCATCGGTCGGGGCCGCGCGGCTCGCGACGCTATGACCCATTAGATCGATCTGCTCGCCCAGGGCGTTCAGGCGGCCTTCGAGACGATGCATCATGGCCGGATCGCCGCTGGCGGCAGCGCGGCCGGTTGCCGCGATAGCACGGCTGATTTCGTCGAGACGGCTATCCATTGCCGCAAACTGCTCGGCCATCGCCCGATCGTGCGGCTGGATCATGCTGCCGAACTGCTCCATCGCCGTGGCGATGGAAATAAGCTTGTCCTCCAGCGCGCGAACGGCCGGGCTTTCCCCCATGCCGCCGATATGGCGCTTGATATCGTCGAGCCGGTAGGCAAGCGCCACAAGCTCCTCCTGCAGGCCGGCGGTGTCGAGCGCATGCAGCTGGTTCTCGACGCCGTCCCAGCGGGTCTCCATGTGGCGAATGGAATCCTCGCGGGCGAGCCCGTCCATCAACGAGCGGAGCTCTTCGAACTCGCCACGCAGCCCTTGCGCCTCAGGCGCGCTGGAGCGGCTGGCAAGCTGATCGATGCTGCTTGCGAGGCGGGTCATATCGGCACGGATGTCATCGGCGAACCGGTTGTCTTCCGCGCCGACCTTGATGCTGCGGATCTCTTCTCGCAATGCGTTCATTTCGCGCGTCACGCCATCGGAGATGTCACGCTTCAGGTCCTGGCGAAGATTGACGAGCGCTTGCGCGATCTCGGTCATCGTGTCTTCCGCCGGACGATAGGCCGGCTGTGCCGAGGCCGGTTGCGGAGCGGCGGGACGCGGCGCGCGTTCGGCAACAGGGAGCGGCGCACGCGACGGAGCTGGCTGCTCGCGCGTGTAGGCGGCGGGTTCGCGCGCAGCAGGACGTTCCCGGCTTGCTTCCAGGATGCGCTGGCGCTGGCGAATTTCTGCGAAAGGATCCGGCCGCGCCTCGGCGGCATGGGGTGCGCGGGCGGCGTAAGGATCAGAGTAGACGTCGCGCTCCGGCGCCGGAGCGCGTTGGCGCTGGTCGCGAGCACCCGCACCCATCAGACCCTCGATCCTCGCCTCCAGGCCTTCGATGGTGCGGTTCAGCGCATCGAGCGAAGCCCTGTCGGAATGCCGTGGGGAATTTGATCGCGATCCGTTCATCTTCTTGCTCGCTTCATCTGTCCGAACCCTCGTCAGGGCCGATCATTGGCTTCCGTCACCGCCGCATCGGAATGCGGGCGTGAGCACCGTTCATGAAGGGATAATCAATTAGACTTTCCTCAACCTGTACGGCGTAGCGGCATTCCCATGAAACGCGAGACTGAAAAAAGGAATGCAAGTCGCCAATGCTCAAACAGCACCTTTCACGAAACGTGGTAAATAACCCGTTAACCGACGTGAGATTTTTTTAACTTTTCAGGATTTTCAGCACTTTGCGTGCTGAAATCGGCCAGTCCCCTGAAAGGCTCAAGACGGAGATCAGAACGATTCCGTCCATGGCCGAACCTCGATTTCCTGTGACCAGGCGCTTCGGTGCTGCAGTAAGACATCGATGTAGGTCTGCGCGATGGCATCCGGGTCGAGCGTCGCATCCGGCTTGGCCGGGTCTTCCCGGCGCACCTCCGATCGGATTCCGCCATCGATGATGAAATGGGCGACGTGAATTCCCTTCGGCCCCAATTCACGGGCAGCGCTCTGGGCAAGGCCGCGAAGGGCGAACTTGCCCATGGCAAACGCGGCCGACTGGGCATATCCCTTCACGCTCGCCGTCGCCCCGGTAAACAGGATCGCTCCGCGCCCTTGGGGGATCATGCGCCTTGCAGCCTGCTGGCAAACGAGAAAGCCGCCATAGGCGCTGACCGCAATTGCCTGTTCGACCGCTGCCGGATCGAGTTCGGTCAACGGTCCGCGCAGGCGCCCGCTGGCGTTATAGACTACAACCTCCGGATCCCCGATTTCCGCCGCGACCTCGTCGAAAAGGGCGGCGACGGACGCCGGCTGGGCGGCATCCGCCGCAAACATCAGCGCGCCGGTTTCGCCAGCGAGTTTGCTCAGCTTGTCGGTGTTGCGCGCCGCCAGCGCGACCCTGACGCCGCGCCCGGTCAGTTGACGCGCAAGCGACGCGCTGAGGCCCGGGCCTGCACCGACGATGAGAGCGGAACTGTAAGGAAACTCGGTCATAGCTGTCCTCCGGTCGTTGTCGACGAAACCTGCGGCGCAGGTGAGCATCAAGCTTGCCTGCGGATACTACACCCACCGCGCCTGGATGGTATTCATCTCAAAGCTGGTCTCGATCGTATCGACGCATTTCAGGCGGGCGATCTTTCCATGATAAACCGCCGCTCCTCGAGGCCGGCCTAGACCACTCCACCATTGTGCTAATGCCCCACGCGCATGGTTTTGGCCTCGCTCTCGTGATATCTTCTACCAGAAGTAAACGAACCGCTTGGAATGAAAGGGAGTTCGATTTTGGGCTAGTTGGAGGGAACCGTCATGAAACTGACGAGACTGATGTCACTGGCTTCCGCCGTAGCAACATTGGCTCTTGCTACAGGAGCGGCATATGCACAACAAGTCACCGGAACACTGGGTGCGCCGGGTGCTACGACAACCATCGATGGCAGGCAGCTGCCGGCGCCGGACCCGAGTTTCGGCGGTACCATCACCAACGATGCTCTCAGTTCGAAACCCTGGTGGGCGCCCCGTATCGTGCCGCCGAAAGGAGCGCCGAACATCCTGCTGGTCATCACGGATGACGCAGGCTTCGGTGTGCCGAGCACGTTCGGCGGCGTTATTCCGACACCAACCATGGATCGCGTCGCCGCCAATGGCCTTCGGTACAACAATGTCCACTCGACTGCCTTGTGCTCGCCGACCCGCGCGGCTCTCATCACCGGACGGAACCATCATTCGGTCGGGTTCGGCGTGATCTCCGAGCAGTCGACGGGTTTCCCCGGCTATAATAGTATCATCCCCGAGGACAAGGCCACCATCGGCCGGATCCTGCGCGACAATGGTTACGCCACCTCCTGGTTCGGCAAGGACCATAACACCCCGGCCTTCGCCGCCAGCTCGATCGGGCCGTTCGACAAATGGCCGACTGGCATGGGATTCGAATATTTCTACGGTTTCGTCGGCGGCGACGCGAACCAGTGGCAGCCGAACCTGTTCCGCAACACCACCCAGATCTATCCCTTCGAGGGCAAGCCAGGCTGGAACCTCGTGACCGGCATGGCCGATGACGCCATTGATTATCTCACTCGCCTCAACCAGACGGCGCCTGACAAGCCTTTCTTCATGAAATACGCGCCCGGCGCAACACACGCGCCTCATCACCCGACGAAGGAGTGGGTAGAGAAGATCAGCGCCATGCATCTCTTCGACCAAGGCTGGAACAAGCTGCGCGAGCAGATCTTCGAGAACCAGAAGAAGCTGGGCGTGATCCCGCAGGACACGCAGCTGGAGCCCTGGCCCTCCAGTATCCTCAAGAACTGGGACGATCTGAAACCAGAGGACCAGAAACTCTTCATCAGGCAGGCGGAAATCTATGCCGCCTACGCCGCCTACAGCGACCACGAGATCGGGCGCGTCGTCCAGGCGATCGAGGACATGGGCAAGCTCGACAACACGCTCGTCATCTACATCAACGGCGACAACGGTACGAGCGCGGAAGGCGGCCCTCTCGGCACACCCAATGAGGTGGCGTTCTTCAACGGCATCAATGAAATGCCGACCGATGTACAGATGAAATGGTATGACGTCTGGGGTACCGAACAGACCTACAACCACATGTCGGCGGGCTGGTCCTGGGCCTTCGATACGCCCTTCTCCTGGTTCAAGCAGAACGCCTCGCGGCTCGGCGGCGTCGGGCAGAACATGGCAGTCTCCTGGCCGGCACGGATTACCGACAAGGGTGGCTTGCGCGAGCAATTCATGCACGTGATCGATGTCGTCCCGACGCTGCTTGAGGTAACAGGCATTCCGGCGCCGAACATGGTGGACGGCATCAAGCAGGCGCCGATCGAGGGAACGAGTTTCGCCTATACTTTCGACAAGGTGAATGCCAAGGCGCCGACTCGCCACAAGACGCAGTATTTCGAGATGTTCGGCCAATGGGCCCTTTACAATGACGGCTGGCTGCTCAGCACCAAGGTAAACCGTGCGCCCTGGGAAGCCTTCGGCACCGCCAACCCGGACCCGCTAAACAACCAGGTCCTTCAGCTCTATGATCTGAGCAAGGATTTCAGCCAGTCGCAGGACGTCGCCGCTGAGAATCCCGACAAGGTCAAGGCGATGAAGGATCTCTTCCTCGCCGAGGCGAAGAAATACCAGGTCTTCCCGATGGACGCCTCGGTCGCCGCACGCATCGTCGCCCCGCGCCCGAACATCACGGCCGGCCGCACCGAGTTCACCTACACGCATCCGATGACGGGCCTGCCGCAGGGCGACTCGCCGTCCCTGCTCAACAGCTCCTACACGATCACCGCCGACATCGACGTGCCACAGGGGGACGCTGAAGGCATGATCCTGACTTCGGGAGGCCGCTTCGCCGGTTACGGCTTCTATCTTCTCAAGGGCAAGCCGGTGTTCCTCTGGAACCTGGTCGATCTGAAGCGGGTGAAATGGCAAGGGCCGGATGCGCTCACTGCCGGCAAGCACATGCTCGAATTCGACTTCCAGTATGATGGCCTCGGCATCGGAACGCTCGCCTTCAACAACATGAGCGGCGTCGGCCGATCGGGCACGGGCACACTCAAGGTGGACGGCAAGGTCGTGGATACCCAGAAGATGGAACACACCCTTCCGATGATCCTGCAGTGGGATGAGGCTTTCGACGTCGGTTCCGACACGCTAACGGGCGTCAACGATGCCGACTACTCGCCGCCCTTCGCGCTGACTGCCAAGCTCAACAAGCTGACGATCAAGGTGGATCGCCCGACCTTGAGCGAGGACGACATCAAGAAACTCGAGGATGCGCAGGCGGTGGCTGTGGACGGTAGCCCGATCCACCACATGCAGCCTGCGCCGCAATGATCGCGTTGAAACACGCCGGCACTGCGGGCACCGATGTCAGCCATCCGCCCCCAGCATGCGGCGCCTAACGAAATAGATGCCCGGATCGTGACAAGCTTGCGGATACTACACCCGCCGCGCCTTGATCGTATTCATCACGAAGCTGGTTTCAATCGTATCGACGCATTTCAGCCGGGCGATCTTTCCCTTGATGAACCGTTCGTAGTCCTCGAGGCCTGAACTCATCACCTTCAGCACGTAGTCGCGCGATCCGGTGACGAGATGGCACTCCAGTACCTCGTCCCACCCGCGAACCGCGCTCTCGAACATCTGGATTTCGTCCTCGTGCTGGCGGCTGAGCCGAACCGACGCCAGCGCCGTCATCGTCCAGCCGTCAATGGTGGGATCGACGAGTGTCGTGTAGCCCTGAATGATGTCAGCATCCTCCAGCCGGCGCAGACGGCGCAGGCAGGCGGACGCAGAAAGCCCGACACGCTCGGCAAGCTCGTTGTTGGGAAGGCGAGCGTCGCTCATCAGCTCCTTGAGGATTTTCCGATCCATATCGTCAGCAATTTTCTGCGTCACAATTCGCCATTCTCCGCAATAAGTTGCTTTATAGAGCATAGCCGCGCGGCAAATAGCAAGAACAGTCCGCGCGTTCTGATATAATTTGCGAGCATCACGGCATCTCGCGAGGAGACGACAATGACCGCACCGCATCCTTCCAAGACTCATATCGGCAACCACGCCCTGCATCCCGAAACGCAGATGCTGAACTATGGCTACGATCCGGAATTGTCGGAAGGGGCGGTAAAGCCACCGGTGTTCCTGACGTCGACCTTCGTCTTCAAGTCCGCCGAGGACGGCCGCGACTTCTTCGACTACGTCTCCGGCCGCAAGGAACCGCCAGAAGGCAAAGGCGCGGGGCTCGTCTATTCGCGCTTCAATCACCCCAACAGCGAGATCGTCGAGGACCGGCTTGCCGTTTACGAGCGAACAGAAAGCTGCGCCCTATTTTCGTCAGGTATGTCGGCGATCGCCACGACGCTCTTGGCCTTCGTTCGTCCCGGCGATGCCGTGCTCCACTCCCAGCCGCTCTACGGTGGAACGGAAACCCTGCTGGCCAAGACCTTCCTCAATCTCGGCGTTGCGGCGGTGGGCTTTGCCGATGGCGTCAGCGAGGCATCGGTGCAAGCGGCTGCGGAACAAGCCATGGCCAAGGGCCGGGTGTCTGTCATCCTTGTCGAGACGCCAGCCAATCCGACAAACAGCCTCGTCGACGTCGCAATGATCCGCCGTGTCGCAGACGCGATCGGCAGGAAACAGGGACACACGCCTGTTATTGCTTGCGACAACACGCTGCTTGGCCCTGTCTTCCAGCGGCCGATCGAGCACGGCGCCGATATCTCGCTCTACTCGCTGACCAAGTATGTCGGCGGCCACTCGGACCTGATCGCGGGTGCTGCTCTCGGCTCGAAGGCCGTCATGAAGCAGGTCAAGGCACTGCGTGGCGCGATCGGCACGCAGCTTGACCCGCACTCCTGCTGGATGCTCGGCCGCTCGCTGGAGACCCTGCAGATCCGCATGGAGCGGGCCAACAACAACGCCCGCGTCGTTGCCGACTTCCTGCGCGAGCATCCAAAGGTCGAGGGGATCCACTACCTGCCCTATCACGACGCCGATTCGCCGGTCGGGCGGACCTTCGCGGCGCAGTGCAGCGGTGCGGGATCGACCTTTTCGTTCGATATCGTTGGCGGCCAGCCGGCCTCGTTCAAGTTCCTGAACGCCCTGCAGATCTTCAAGCTCGCGGTCAGCCTCGGCGGCACGGAATCGCTCGCCAGCCATCCGGCAACGATGACGCATTCGGGTGTGCCGGCCGACGTCCGCCAGCGGATCGGCGTCCTGGAATCGACCATCCGCCTGTCGATCGGCATCGAGCATCCGGACGATCTCGTCGCCGACCTGCAACAGGCATTGGACGCCGCGTGAACCTGGAGCCTAGCGGCGGCTCAGGCCGCCGCCGTTTCCCTCACATCGTCGAGCAGGAAATGCACGACGACGTACTTCGTCGTGTAGTGGCGGCCGCTGTCGGAAACATTGTCGACGCTGCCGCCATCGGCGGGGTGCCACCGATGATAGTGCGGATTGGTGGTGATCAAGGTGATCGCCTTGCCGGCCATCTTGCCATCGAGACGGTAGCGCATTTCGGCCAGCGGCCAGATGCGCTCGTAGTCCTCCATGGACATGCGGACCTTCAGGGCCTTGCGGCTCACCGCCTCGCTGCGTGAGCCGTCTTCGTGCTCCACCGCCGGCAGCTCCAGCGTGACTTCCTCGGCTCCATCTAGAATGGAATTGAACTCCTCCGGCCACATCCGTCTCATAAAATCGCTCCTCCAAAGCTCTTTCATCAGTCTGCCTTGTGAAATCTAGCCTGTCTTCCCCCGGAAGCAAACAGTTCCGGCAAAGCTTAGACGAAAGCCTCACGCGCAGTGTGGGCGTTGTCCACATTTAGGAACGCCGCTATGCACTTGCCCTCAGCCCCCATCGCATCATTGTATGTGCCGACGAATCGATGACGGAGAAACAGCCGCGCTGACGGCGAACGAGACCTTTGGGGCGCTCTATCTCGATATGGATGGCTTCAATGGCATCAATGACAGGCTCGGCCGTCACGCCGGCGATGAGGTTCTGCGAGAGGCCGCAAACCGCATCCGCACGGCTAGAGTTGCAGGCGTTTTCAATGCCCGCACACGACCCACAAGATTGCCGTTCCCGCACCGCCACGACCGAAAACTGCCATCAAGAGCTACCGGTAGGCTGCTTCGAGCTTCGCGATATCGAGCTTCACCATGCCGAGCAGGACTTCGGTGACACGCTTGGCGCGCTCCCGGTCGGGATCGGCAATCATCTCACTCAGCACGCGGGGAACGATCTGCCAACACAGGCCCCATCGGTCCCGCAGCCAGCCGCACTGCTCCTCCACGCCGCCGTTCTCCAGGAAGGTGCTCCAGATCCGGTCGATCTCCTGCTGCGTCTCGCATTGTACCGCGATCGAGAATGCATGGTTGAACGCATCAAGCGGACCGGCTTGCATGGCCACGAAATCCTGATGCCCGAGCTTGAACTCGATGATGATGACACTGCCGGGCGGGCCGCTCGGCGTCTCGGCCGGAAGCACGGTCGTGCGCCCCATGGACGCATTCGGGATCGTTGCCACATAGAATTCGACGGCCTGCTGGACGTCCTTCTCAAACCAGAGATTCGAACTGACCTTGAGCATGGATTGTCCTCCTCGTTGTTGCTCTGATGAAAGGTCGACACCCCAAGGACGTTCCCGGTCGGCCCTTCCCGACACCGCACCACACAATCGCATCACAAATTCGAGCAAGCGCGAAATTTGACGTTTACGCAAACGTCAATATTTTGTAAGAGACTCTCAAATGCCGGCTTCGTCCGGCGTGCCGAATTGGAGGAATTCGAACGATGCCAGTCTATAAGGCCCCGGTAAACGACACGCTTTTCGTGCTGAACGACGTGCTCGGCCTGGAACGCTACAACAATCTTCCGGGGTTTGCCGACGCGACGCCTGACATGATCGAGGCGATTCTCGGAGAATCGGCAAAGCTTGCCGAGGAAGTGCTTTTCCCGCTGAACTATTCCGGCGATCAGCAAGGCTGCGTGCGCCATGAAGACGGCTCGGTCTCGGTGCCCGATGGTTTCAAGGGCGGCTATGACGCCTATTGCCATGGCGGCTGGACTGGCCTTGCGGTTCCCGAGCAATTCGGCGGCCAGGGTCTTCCCTACGCACTGCATGCCGCCGTCGGCGAATACACCTCCTCCGCCAACATGTCGCTGATGATGTACCCGGGGCTCACCCAGGGCGCGATCGCGGCGATCTTCGTGCATGGCTCGGAGGAGCAGAAGCAGACCTATCTGCCGAAGATGGTTTCCGGCGAATGGTCCGGCACCATGAACCTCACCGAGCCGCATTGCGGCACCGATCTCGGCCTGCTGCGCACCAAGGCGGTGCCGCAGGCAGACGGCAGCTACAAGCTGTCAGGCCAGAAGATCTTCATCTCGGCCGGCGAGCACGACATGACCGACAACATCGTGCATCTGGTGTTGGCGCGCATCGAGGGCGCACCTGAAGGCACGAAGGGCATTTCGCTGTTCATCGTGCCGAAGTACCTGGTCAAGGCGGACGGCACGGTCGGTGCGCGCAACCAGGTTTCCTGCGGTGCGATCGAGCACAAGATGGGCATTCACGGCAACGCCACCTGCGTCATGAATTATGACGGGGCAACCGGCTTCCTCATCGGTGCCGAGAACAAGGGTCTCAGCGCCATGTTCGTGATGATGAACGAGGCGCGTCTCAGCGTCGGCCTGCAGGGACTGGCGATCTCCGAAGTCGCCTATCAGAACGCCGTCAACTATGCCCGCGAGCGCATCCAGGGCCGTTCACTGTCAGGCCCGAAGGCGCCGGACAATAAAGCCGACCCGATCATCGTGCATCCGGATATCCGCCGCTCGCTGATGACGATCCGCGCCTTCAATGAGGCAGGCCGCGCCTTCCTGCTGTGGACGGCCCTGAAATCCGACATCGCCCACCGTTCGGCGGACGAGAAGGAGCGCCAGACCGCCGACGACATTCTCGGCCTCGTCACGCCGATCCTGAAGGGCGTCCTGACCGACAAGGGCTTCGACCACGCGGTCATGGCACAGCAGGTCTTCGGCGGTCACGGCTACATCGAAGAGCACGGCATGAGCCAGTATGTGCGCGACGCGCGCATCGCCATGATCTACGAGGGCGCCAACGGCATTCAGGCGCTCGACCTGGTCGGCCGCAAGCTCGGCCAGAACGGCGGCCGCGCCGTCATGGCGCTGTTCAAGGAAATCGGCGATTTCTGCGAGGAGAACCGCAACGAAGAACAGATGGCCTTCTTCACCAAGAACCTGAAGAAGGGGTTGAACGACGTGCAGGCGGCGACCATGTGGTTCATGCAGCACGCCATGGCCAAGCCCGACAATGCCGGCGCCGGCTCCACCGACTACATGCATCTCTTCGGCCTCGTCGTGCTCGGTTACATGTGGGCAAAGATGGCCAAGGCTGCCAATGATGGCCTTGCCGCTGGAGAAACCGAACGCGAAACATTCCTGCGCAACAAGCTGATATCAGCCCGTTTCTTCATGGAGCGGATCATGCCGGAAACGGCACTGCGCAAGGCCCGCATCGAGACCGGCGCGGAAACGATGATGACGTTGGCCGCCGAGGCCTTTTGAGTTCAACGGCGCTTGCCGCCGATAGGGAGATAGAGGAATGACCGAGGTTTTCATTTACGACCACGTGCGCACGCCACGCGGCCGCGGCAAGAAGGATGGCTCGCTGCACGAGGTGCCATCGGTGCGGCTTGCCGCCAAGACGCTGGAGGCGATCCGCGACCGCAACGGGCTCGATACGGCAACGGTCGATGACATCGTCATGGGCTGCGTCGATCCAGTGATGGAAGCAGGCGCGGTCATCCCGCGTGGGGCCGCCTTCGAGGCAGGCTACTCCACCAAGGCGCCCGGCATGCAGATCTCCCGCTTCTGCGCTTCCGGCCTCGACGCAGTGAATTTCGGCGCGGCGAAGATCGCCCAGGGCGCCGATGACATCGTCATCGCAGGCGGCGTCGAAAGCATGTCTCGCGTCGGCCTCGGCATGTCCGGCGGCGCCTGGTTCATGGATCCGTCGGTGAACTTCCCGGCCTATTTCATGCCGCAGGGCGTCTCCGCCGATCTGATTGCCACCAAATACGGCTTCTCGCGCGACGACGTCGATGCCTATGCCGTCGAGAGCCAGAAGCGCGCTGCGAATGCCTGGGAGAAGGGCTACTTCAAGAACTCCGTCATTCCTGTGAAGGACCAGAACGGCCTTGTTATCCTTGCCCATGACGAGCACATGCGCCCAGGCACCGACATGCAGGCGCTGGCGGCGCTCAACCCCTCCTTCCAGATGCCGGGCGAGATGGGCGGCTTCGAAGCCGTCGCCATCCAGGCGCATCCGGAGGTCGAGCGCCTCAACTACGTTCACCACGCCGGCAATTCCTCCGGCATCGTCGATGGCGCGGCCGCCGTGCTGCTCGGCTCGAAGGCCGGCGGCGAAGGCATGGGCGTCAAGCCCCGCGGCCGCATCAAGGCCTTTGCCAATATCGGCTCCGACCCGGCGCTGATGCTGACCGGCCCTGTCGACGTCACCGAAAAGCTTCTGAAACGATCAGGCATGTCGCTCGCCGACATCGATCTCTTCGAGCTCAACGAAGCCTTCGCCGCCGTCGTGCTGCGCTACATGCAGGCCTTCGAGATCCCGCACGACAAGATCAACGTCAACGGCGGCGCCATCGCCATGGGCCATCCGCTCGGCGCCACCGGCGCGATGATCCTGGGCACCGTGCTGGACGAACTGGAGCGGCGCGACCTCAACACCGCGCTCGTCACGCTCTGCATCGGCGCCGGCATGGGCACCGCAACCGTCATCGAACGCGTCTAAGGGAGAGAGACGATGACCTACAAGAACTTCACCGTCGAAACCGACGCGGACGGCATCGCTCTCGTCACCTGGGACATGCCCGGCAAATCCATGAACGTCTTCACCGAAGAGGTGATGGACGAGTTGAACGCCATCGTTGATGCCGTCGTTGCCGATAGCGCCGTCAAGGGCGCGGTTATCACCTCGGGCAAGTCGAGCTTCTCGGGCGGCGCGGACCTCTCGATGATCAAGTCGATGTTCTCGCTCTATCAGCAGGAGAAGGCCGCCAATCCCGATGGCGCTGCGCAGAAGCTGTTCGATCTCGTCGGCCGCATGACCGGCCTCTTCCGCAAAGTCGAAACCTCCGGCAAGCCCTGGGTTTCGGCGATCAACGGCACCTGCATGGGCGGCGCCTTCGAAATGTCGCTCGCCTGCCATGGCCGCGTCGCCTCGAATGCCAAGTCGGTGAAGATCGCGCTGCCCGAGGTCAAGGTCGGCATCTTCCCCGGTGCCGGCGGCACGCAGCGTGTCTCGCGCCTGGCGGACGCCCAGTCGGCCCTACAGATGATGACGACAGGCCAGTCGCTGACAGCAGCACGCGCCAAGGCGATGAACCTCGTGCATCAGGTGGTCGAGCCGGATCAGCTGATCCCGGCTGCCAAGCAGATGATCAAGGACGGCCTCAAGCCAGTCGCGCCTTGGGACGAAAAGGGTTTCAAGGCGCCCGGCGGCGGTATCTGGACGCCTGCGGCAGCGCAGCTCTGGCCGGCCGCACCGGCGATCCTGCGCCGCGAAACGGCGGGCAACTACCCGGCAGCACTCGCAATCCTCAAATGCGTCTATGAAGGCCTACAGGTGCCTTTCGACACCGGCCTCAAGATCGAACAGCGCTATTTCACCGAGATCCTGCAGACCAGCGAAGCCTTCTCGATGATCCGTTCGCTCTTCATCTCCATGCAGGAGCTCGGCAAAGGGGCCCGCCGCCCCGCCGGAATCCCGAAAACGGAGTTGAAGAAAGTGGGTGTCGTCGGCGCCGGTTTCATGGGAGCCTCGATCGCCTATGTAACCGCCGCCGCCGGCATCCCCGTCACCCTCATCGACCGCGACATCGAAGCGGCGGCCAAGGGCAAGGGCGTGGGTGAAGGCCTGGTGAAGGACTCGATCGGTAAGGGACGCCTTACGCAGGATGACGGTGCGGCGCTGCTTTCGCGCATCGTCCCGTCCGCGGACTATGCCGACCTCAAGGATGCTGATCTCGTCATTGAAGCCGTGTTCGAAGACCGTGAGGTCAAGAAGGCCGTGATCGAGGCGGTTGAAGCCGTGCTGCCGGAAGGCGCCATCTTCGCTTCCAACACCTCGACCCTGCCGATTTCAGGCCTTGCCAAGAACTCCAAGCGCCCTGCCGATTTCATCGGCGTGCATTTCTTCTCGCCGGTCGAGAAGATGATGCTGACCGAGGTCATTCTTGGCAAGCAGACCGGCGACAAGGCGCTGGCGGTGGCACTCGATTACGTCGCCGCAATCAAGAAGACGCCCATCGTCGTCAACGACACCCGCGGCTTCTTCGTTAACCGCTGCGTCTTCCGCTATATCCACGAAGCCTACGACATGCTGATCGAGGGCGTCCCACCCGCGATGATCGAGAATGCTGCCAAGATGGCCGGCATGCCGGTCGGCCCGCTCTCATTGAACGACGAGGTGGCGATCGATCTGTCGCAGAAAATCCTCAAGGCCACCGTCGCCGATCTCGGCGAAGCCGCCGTCGATCCTGAACATATGGCGCTGATCAACAAGATGGTCGACGAGCTCGACCGCCGCGGCCGCAAGAACGGCAAGGGCTTCTACGACTATCCGGCGAAACCGGCCAAGAAGTCGCTTTGGCCCGAGCTGAAGACCTTCTACCCGCAGAAGAAGGCGGAAGACGTCGATGTCGAGGTGCTGAAGCAGCGCTTCCTCGTCACCATCGCACTGGAGGCAGCCCGCACCATCGAGGAAGGCATCGTCACCGATCCGCGCGAGGCCGACGTCGGCTCCATCCTCGGCTTCGGCTTCGCGCCCTATACCGGCGGCGTGCTCTCCTACGTCGACGGGATGGGCGTGAAGGCCTTCGTGGAGCTATGTGAAACGTTAGCCGTAGCTTACGGTGCACACTTCAAGCCGACGGCGCTGCTTGAGGACATGGCGGCCAAGGGCGAGACTTTCTACGGCCGCTTCGACCCTTACGCAAAGGACAAGGAGGCGGCGTAAGCCGCCTCTGGCACCTGTCATCAAAGCCAGCGGTGCTTTCGGCTGGCTTTCGATCTCGCGGCTACTTGGTCACGGTAAGGCTGGCCTGCATGCCCGCCTCGTAATGCCCCTTGATATTGCACAGAAGCAGGTAGGCGCCGGGCGCGAGCTTCGTTTTCAACTGCCCGTCCGCTCCCGGCTTTAGGTCCGAGACTTCGCCGATGCTCTTGAGCTGCTTTTCATCGACCCTATGCCTGGATGCAATCAACGGAACCTTCTGGTCCGGGGACTTCAGCTTGACGAGCACCATCTCGTGCTCCTCGGTCATCGCGTCGTTGTGAACCGCGAAGATCGTTTCCCCTGCCTTGATCGTGGCCTGGTCGAGCGTCAGGGTCATCGGCCCGCCGCCCTCGCCGCCTTCGGTCACTTTCACAGTCGTAGCCGCCCATGACGGCGAAGCGGTTGCGATCGCGGCAGATGCGGCGAGAGCGTACCATGCGTACCTGTTCATCAAATCAGCCTTTCCGTTGCAGCCCGCGCTTCATGTAGGCAGCACGTCTGACGCCAGCCTGAACGGCTGGTCCAACCGTCGCAGGCTCGGCAACACAAAGCCGGTCCCGGGCGATGGACGACACATCATTGGCCGGCGATGGAGGCCGCGATCTTCTCGGCCTCAAGTCCGATTTCCCGGAGAAGGCCGGTTGGAACGGCGGTGAAGCCGCAAAAGTAGAGGCCATCATTCGCCGGCTGGAGATCTCCGCGCGCGGGACCGTCGGCGCCGCCAAATCGTTGTTTGAAGTCGGCCAGCAACGCCTCGAGCCCCGGCCGATAGCCGGTCGCAAGGACGATCGCGTCAAAAATGCCGGAGCGGCCATCCGCGAATTGCACCTGACGATCGTCGGAACTCGTGACGGCAGGGAACACCTTGATATCCCCCGACCTGATCCGCTCGATCGTGCCGATGTTGATCATCGGCGTGCGGCCCCTTTCGATAATGCCGGCCAGCGGCCCGCCTTTTGCCCTTTCCACTCCGAACGCCCCGAGGTCCCCAAAACGCAGGCTGAGGATCGGCGCGTTCACCGCGTCGACTAGGCGATAGGGAAGGAACCGCTGGGCGATGGCAATGCTGGCGGTCGTCACGCCGAACAGCTCGAGCGGCACGACGTTGACCGGACCACGCACGGACATGGCGACATGAAGGCCGGCCTCGGCGCATTCGAGAGCGATCTCGCCGGCGGAGTTGCCGAAGCCGACGACGAGGACCCGCTCGGCTGCAAGCTCCGCGGCATTCCGGAACTCCGAGGAGTGCAGAAGCTTGCCCGAAAACAGCTCCTGCCCCTCCCAGGACGGCCTTATCGGCGCGTTCGAAAGCCCGGTCGCGAGGATGACATTGCTCGCCTCGAATGCCCCCTCGAAGCTCTCGACAATCCACGCCTTGTCCTTGCGGATCGTCGTCGCGCGCACGCCGAACCTGACCTCGATGTCGTTCGAGGAGCTATAGGTTTCGAGATACTCGATCACCTGCTGCCGCGAGGGATACTTCGGAAACCGCCGTGGCATTGGCATTCCCGGCAGAGCCGAGTGCATCTTGTGGGTATGCAGCCGAAGGCGGTCGTAGTGGCGATGCCAGGAGGCAGCCAGCGTGTCGCCTTTCTCAAGCACCAGAAACGGGCGTCCACGCGCCTGCAGCGCCACGGCGCAGGCCAATCCTGCCGGTCCCGCACCGATGATGATCGTTTCTGTATCCGTCATGGGAGCTCTTGGCTCACGATGCCAGTCATAAATGGGCCCTCGTGCTGACACCTAGGGCGCGGCGACCCTGACGACATCCGACAACACCCACTTCTTGTCAAAAAACTCCTTCGTCGGGCCGTAGGCGCGGAACATCAGTTCGAACTGCCGCTTCGGATCGGTCGGCACCCAATTGGTGTCCTTGCCCTTGGGGGCCTTGGGACCGAAATAGAGATCGACGGATCCGTCTCCGTTCTTCACCAGTTCCGGAATCTGCGACGAACGGCTGGCACGCGCAACATTCTTGATCAGCGCGTGCGTCTGCCGGTCATAGGCCGTCACCGACCAATATTGCTGGACGGGAACATTGCCAGGCACATGGAGACGATAGGTCTTGCCGCCGTCGAAGGCATTGCCATCCTTGTCGCGGATCGAGATCGCATAGAACTGACCGGCCCCGAGCCTCTTGATGCCGATATAGGCATAGCTGTAGGCAACGCCGCGATGATCGACCGGATAGGCGTCCTGTTCGGCGAAATCAGATTGCATGGCCTTGATGAGATCGGGATAGGCCGGGAAGGTCCAGCGGCTCTTCTCGCTGAAGAAGGGCGGCAGACCGGCATCGTATTTCGCCTCCAGTAGGGTCTCGGCCTCCTTGATGCCCTTGGTCAGCAGGGATTTGGTGTGGCGATCGGGCTCAAACGGCTTGTCTTTCTCTATGCCGATCGATTTCAGCTGGTCGATCATCACGCGGTCGCGGGAGATCCACGGCTCTTCCTGTACGACACGGTTCAGATTGTCGAAGAAGCTCGCGTCCCATCTGATCGTGGAATCGAACAGAACATCCTTCACGTCGGAGAAAACGGTCTCCGGCGGATTGGCGGCGGCCGACAGCGGATAGATTTTCAGCTTCTTGCCGTAGTCGATGGAGGCCTGGACATCGGCATCACCATGGCTCGCAAGGTTCGAACGAAACAGCATGTAGCCGCCGTAGACCTCGGACCGCAGCGGAATGGACCCGTCCGGCAGCTTGTCCGTGTAACCCGGCGGCAGGACCACGAACTTGCCGCCTTTGCCCTTGTCGTATCCGAGCAGACCGGCATCCTCGAGCGGCAATTGCCATGCGGTGACGATATTGCCGTTGAAGGAGGCCTTTTCCTCCGCCGGCGGCAGATCGAGAACGACGGGGCCGTCCTTCGTGCTGAAGAAAACCATGAAGTAGAGAGCGTCCGGATTGGGCGTCAGCGTCTGGTTCATCCAGTCCAGCGGGCGACCCCAATAGATGACCTGTCCGACCTTGCCGGGCGTCTTCTCAAGCATCTCCTGCCGCATCAGATCGTAGTTGACGACGGGTATGCCCCAAACTGCCGCCTGGACTGCATTCCGCTCGATCTCCTGGTCGAACACCTGCCGTGCGGTCCTATCTGCCGAAAGTGCCGGACCGGCGAGCAGCAGCATGCATAGTAGCGCGATAGACCTCATGGCAGGCCTCCTCCGATCTTGATGCGTCATCCGGAGTGAATGCTTGCGGGGCTCAATACGGAAGTACGTTACGGTAAATGTGACCAGTATCCCATCTGCAGACTAGAGGCGGGTCCGACCATGCGAAATCGGGATATGCTGATGCAATATCCGATCGAGTGCATGGTGCCTCAGCGGAGCAAAACAGCGCCGAGTTAAGCCATATCAATCACTTATCCGATCTCTCATCCTCGCTCCCCGGCCCCGTGCCTAAAATCCTCCCGCTTCCGTCGCCGGGGTGTTTCGCGAGACTTTCGCGGGCAGGCGGGAGCCGGCGCCCTGCCGGAGGCTGTAACGTGTAGTCGAAGGCAGGGAGGCGAAAGCCGGGCATCGGCATTAGACCGCTGCCATCACAAGTCTCCCCCGGACGTTCCAGCATCCGGCTTGGTTCAGCCATGCAAGTTCGGGCCGATCTGCTCGGACGCAGCGAGACGAGGCGATCGCCTGAAGGGGTAGGGATATCCCGAAGAACGCCGAAGGCCACGCAAATGCGGAGCCACAATAAATCTAACCAGTGAGGTTCCGCATTTGCGTGGGCTCTCCGGATCGATGGTCGAAAACATGGCGGCGGAGCTGCCGTGGAGGAGACGCATGCGAAGCAGCCTGTTCCTGAAAAGACTTCTCGCCCTGCCCGTTGTCGACGTGCTCGCCGTCGTCGAGGCCATGAATTTCGAGGATGGCGGACTGGTCGATGGCGAGGAAAAGGCGCGATCCGGCGGATGCGTCATCACACGGCTGGCCGCCAGCGAGTGCGGCTTCTGGAAAGATTGCTCCATCGCCACCTGCCGTCGTGCCCGGGCCTGCAGGGGCAGGCTGACGGCGGCACAGATGCACCACGATGCCGGCTATCACCCTTACTTCCCGCCTTGAACGCGCGCCAATGAGGACCGGCGCCAGACCATCCTTCGAATGATGGGAACGATGCAACAGACGACTGCTGACGACACGGAGGAGTTCCGCGATCTGGAACGTCGCCTGGCTGAGGCGGCGCTGCGGCAACCGGAACTCCGGCCGCGGCTCGCCGCCTTCCCCGGTCGCTACGGCCTGCCCGGCAGCGCCAAATTGCCGATCGTAACGGCGACCTTTGAAGGACCCCGGCGAGGCCCGTGCAGTGGCCGTCACGATAGCGGCTCGCATCGAACCTGCAGGTCGACCGGCGCCCCGCTACCCTCAGCCCCGCAGGCCAGGTGCCTCGTAACCGGTGCGCTCGACGTATTCCGTGTAGCCGCCGCCATATTGGTGGATGCCGTCAGGCGTCAGTTCCAGCACGCGGTTGGAAAGCGCCGCGAGGAAATGCCGGTCGTGCGAGACAAACAGCATCGTGCCCTCGTATTGCGACAGCGCCTTGATCAGCATTTCCTTGGTGTCGAGGTCCAGGTGGTTGGTCGGCTCATCGAGCACCAGCAGGTTCGGCGGATCGAAGAGCATCTTGGCCATGACAAGCCGCGCCTTTTCGCCACCCGACAGCACGCGGCACTTCTTTTCGACGTCGTCGCCGGAGAAGCCGAAGCAGCCGGCCAGCGCTCTCAGCGGCGCCTGCCCTGCCTGCGGGAAGGAATCCTCCAGCCATTGCAGCACTGTCCGCTCGCCATCGAGGATATCCATGGCGTGCTGGGCGAAATAGCCCATCTTGACGCTGGCGCCGAGGGCAACGCTGCCCTGGTCCGGCTCGGCGGAACCAGCAACCAGCTTCAGCAGGGTCGACTTGCCGGCACCGTTGATGCCCATGATGCACCAACGCTCCTTGCGGCGGACCATGAAGTCCAGGCCTTCGTAGATGGTTCGGCTGCCGTACTTCTTGTGGACGTTCTTGAGGTTGATCACGTCTTCGCCGGAGCGCGGGGCCGGCAGGAAGTCGAAGGCGACCGTCTGGCGGCGCTTCGGTGGCTCGACCCGGTCGATCTTCTCCAGCTTCTTGACGCGGCTCTGCACCTGCGAGGCGTGCGATGCGCGCGCCTTGAAACGCTCGATGAACTTGATTTCCTTGGCAAGCATCGCCTGCTGGCGCTCGAACTGCGCCTGCTGCTGTTTCTCGTTCTGCGCCCGCTGCTGTTCGTAGAACCCGTAATCGCCGGAGTAGCTGTTCAACGAGCCGGCGTCGATCTCGATGATCTTGCCAACGATGCGGTTCATGAACTCGCGGTCGTGCGAGGTCATCAGAAGCGCCCCGTCATAGGTCTTCAGGAATTCTTCCAGCCAGATCAGGCTTTCCAGGTCCAGGTGGTTGCTCGGCTCGTCGAGCAGCATGACATCCGGACGCATCAGAAGAATGCGGGCGAGCGCCACGCGCATTTTCCAACCGCCCGACAGTCCGCCGACATCACCGTCCATCATTTCCTGGGTGAAGCTCAGGCCTGCCAGCACTTCGCGCGCACGCCCTTCCAGAGCGTAGCCGTCCAGTTCCTCGTACCGTGCCTGGACTTCGCCATAGCGCTCGATGATCCGGTCCATTTCGTCGAGCTTGTCGGGATCGACCATTTCCACTTCGAGTTCACGCAACTCGGCCGCGACGACGCTGACAGGCCCAGCACCTTCCATGACCTCGGCCACGGCGCTACGGCCGGCCATCTCGCCGACATCCTGATTGAAATAGCCGATCGTCACGCCCTTTTCGGCCGCGACCTGGCCTTCATCGGGCTGCTCCTGCCCGGTGATCATGCGAAAGAGCGTCGTCTTGCCGGCGCCATTCGGGCCGACGAGGCCGATCTTCTCGCCTCTGTTGAGGGCTGCGGAGGCTTCGATGAAGAGGATGCGGTGGCTGTTCTGCTTGCTGATATTCTCGATGCGAATCATGTCTGCGTGGAGTCCGAAAGCGTTGCTGCGCCCCTCGATCATGCCGGCCGGGGCTTTTTGCGGCTCTCGCTAGCACGTTCGCGGCGCAATGGCCAATCCCAGGCCATGCAAAGAACTCTACGTCAGGAAAATGAAGGTCGTTTGTCGACCGGGCGGAACTGCAACGGGCGACAGAACTTTTCCACAATAGGTCCTCGCCCCTTGATCAGCCGATCAGCGATCATTTATGCGTTATCGGCGCGCCGGCGGGCGTTTCGCATATGTCAGGGATTATCAGATTATGGAAATTTTCACCTCGGCCGGCTTGCTGGCGCTCTTGCAGGTCATTCTCATCGACCTCGTGCTTGCCGGCGACAACGCCGTCGTCATCGGTCTTGCCGCCGCCGGATTGCCGGCCGACCAACGCAAGAAGGCGATCCTCGTCGGTATTCTTGCTGCCACCGTGCTGCGTATCGCGCTCGCCAGCGTTACCGTCCAGCTTCTCGAGATCATCGGCCTGCTGCTGGCCGGCGGTATTCTCCTGCTCTGGGTCTGCTGGAAGATGTGGCGCGATCTGCGCAACGGCAGCGGCGAAGTGGAGGGTGCCGAAGGCGACGCGGCGGCGCCGAAGAAGACCTTCTTCCAGGCAGCCAGCCAGATCGTCATTGCCGACGTGTCGATGTCGCTCGACAACGTGCTCGCCGTTGCGGGGGCTGCCCGCGAACATCCGACGATCCTCGTCATCGGCCTCATCCTGTCGATTGCGATGATGGGTATTGCGGCGAACTTCATCGCGCGCCTGCTCAACCGCTACCACTGGATCGCCTATCTCGGCCTTGCCATCATCGTCTACGTGGCGCTGAGCATGATCTATCGCGGCGCCCTCGAGGTCTGGCCGCACCTCGCGCCGGTGGCCGCTGCCGCTTTGGGCTGAACCGCCATAGGTTCGAACGGCCCTCAGGGGCCGTTCACGAGCTGCAGGACGAGGCGGCGAATATTGCCGCCCTCGCTCATCTCCGCCTTGTCGAAATCGCGGCCCTGCTGTCGCTGTCGCGCCGAGAGTTCGCCGAGCCGCTTGGTGAGTTCGACCCGGATCTTGCGGCAATCCGGGTCATTGTCGGCGGAAAAGCCGACGCTCATCGCCTCGATGTCCCGGACCATCTGCTCGATATAGTCCCCGTGCACCCGCTCATGCGTTTCGATGCCGGCAATGAAGGTCGCCCAGCTTGCCTGGGTGGCAGCGGGAAGCTTGCCGGTCGGCTTCGGCAGCGTGTAGGTGATGATCAGCTTCGGCCGCGCCACGGCAAGCACGCAGGCATCGCCCCGGCGCTCGTATTTTCTGGTCCAGGTCAGCTTGAAAGTCGTGTGCGCCACCACCCGACCGCCGGCAAGCTCGGGACCGTGCTCGCCGATGGAATCGTACAAGGCTGCGCCGGAACTGCCCGTCACCGCGTAGGTCCGCACCTCTTCGATCGGCTGCCATTCCGCCTTCGCCGCAACCGGCTGAAGGACGCAAGCCATCAGCAACCAACGAACCAATCCTGCCTTCACGCGAATCCCCCGGACAATCCTGCTCCGACCCTAGTCGGCAGGCGTCTCGCATTCAACCGGCGATCCGGATGCGGCACTAGGCACGCTTTGTCGGGATCGACCCCTAAAGGTCTGTCATAAAACCCAAAAAAAGCCTGAATATTCGAGAGTGATCACGCTATCGAGTGGATCGCGTGTCGCTAATCGAAATCCTCTGGCAACGATTTCACCGTATGATGCACCATTCGAACAAGATGTAAGACGCCTGCCTGTGGGGGCAGTTCATAGATTGGGGTCTGCTGTGACAATCTATCTGCCTATCGCAGAATTGTCGGTGAACATCTTCATCATTCTCGGCATGGGAGCAGCCGTCGGCTTTCTCTCCGGAATGTTCGGTGTCGGCGGCGGCTTCCTGATCACGCCGCTCCTGATCTTCTACAACATCCCGCCGGTCGTTGCCGTCGCCACCGGCGCCAATCAGGTCGTGGCCTCCTCCATATCCGGCGCCATCACGCATTTTCGGCGTGGATCGCTCGACCTGAAGCTCGGAACCGTACTGCTGATTGGGGGTCTCACCGGTGCGACAATCGGCATCTGGATCTTCTCGCTGCTCAGGCGGATCGGTCAGCTCGATCTCATCATCTCCTTGCTTTACGTCGTCTTTCTCGGCACGGTCGGTGGACTGATGCTGGTCGAGAGCGTCAGTGCCATGCGCCGTGCGGCGAAGAACGTGCCGCCGACACCGCGGCGCCCCGGTCATCACCATTGGGTGCACAAGCTGCCGCTGAAGATGCGGTTCAAGAAGTCGAAGATCTTCCTCAGTGTGATCCCGGTCGTCGCGCTCGGCTTCGGCATCGGCATCCTGACATCGGTCATGGGCGTCGGCGGCGGCTTCATCATGGTGCCGGCGATGATCTATCTCCTGCGCATTCCGACCAACGTGGTCGTCGGCACGTCGCTGTTCCAGATCATCTTCGTGACCGCCTACACGACGGTCGTGCAGGCGGCGACGAACTTCTCGGTCGACATCGTGCTCGCCTTTTTCCTAATGATTGCCGGCGTGATCGGCGCGCAGTATGGCGTGCGTGTCGGACAGAAGCTGCGCGGTGAGCAGCTTCGCGCGCTTCTCGGACTGCTGGTGCTTGCCGTCGGCCTTCGTCTTGCCGTTGCGCTCGTCGTAACCCCAGCGGACGTCTACTCCGTCGTCATGGGAGCGAATTGATGCGCCGCTTCCTCGCTGCTCTTCTATCTATCGTTCTCTTGCTGCCCACCGCAGCAATGGCGCAGATGCTGCTCCCGGGCCAGGCCGCGCAGAGCAAGACCGAAGGGCTGGAGATCGGCACCTCCACCAGCGAAATCGCCATCACTTCGGATTTTCGGGGCGCGGACCTGACGATCTTTGGAGCCGTGACCAACACTGACAGTCTTCTGTTGGCAATCGGCCAATATGACGTGGTCGTCGTTCTCGAGGGGCCGCGAGAAAACGCGACCGTGCGCCGGAAGGAGCGCGTGTTCGGCGTCTGGATGAATACGCGATCGATGACCTTCGAGGCGGTGCCGCACTCCTATTCGATGTCGAGTTCGCGCATGCTTGACGACATCACCACGCCGCTCGACCTCACCGATAGGGGGATCGGCATCGACCACATCCCGCTGACGCCGGTCGGCTTCGTCGGCAACGCCAGCAATCTCGGCGAATTCCGGCAGGCCTTTCGCCGACTGCAGGAAAACGGCGGCCTCTACGATCGCGACCCGAGCGGCGTGCGTTTCGTCAGTTCCAGCCTTTTCAAAGCCAGCCTGCGGTTGCCGGCAAACATTCCGAACGGCGTGCATACCGTGCGAGCCTATCTCTTCAAGAGCGGCAATTTCATCACTGAGAAGTCGGTGCCGTTGCGTGTCATCAAGACGGGCATCGAGCAGATGATTACCGACGCGGCGCACTCGCAGCCGATTGCCTACGGCCTGGTTTCTGTCTTCCTGGCGCTCATTACCGGCTGGGGTGCCAGCGTGGTGTTCCGCAAGGATTGATCAGGCGGATTTCGTCTTGCGGGCGACGACGCCGAGATAGGCTTCGGTGAGGCGCGCGAGGACGGACGGCGTTCCGGCAGGCAGCTTCTTGCCGAGATGCTTGGCGCGTAGCTCGTCCATGAATTCCTCCCAGAGTTCGGTGCCCCCCTCCTCCAGAAGCTCCGCCCGAATGGAGAGTTCCTCGGTAACCGGAAGATGCCTGCGACCCCACGCACCCATGTGCGCGAAGATGGGCACGAGTTGGATCGCCATTTCGGTCAGGCTATAGATTGCCTTCTGCTTGTGCGTCGGATCATCCTCACGCGTCAGCAATCCCCTGTCGACTAGGCGGCGGAGGCGGTCGGCAAGAATGTTCGAGGCAATTTTCTCCTGCGAATTCTGCAGCAGTTCGCGAAAATGGCGCCGATTGCCGAACATGATGTCGCGGATGACGATGAGGCTCCAGCGATCGCCGAGGACCTCGAGCGTCAGATTGATCGGGCAGCCGGAGCGATGAGCGTCGTCCATTAGCACCTCCAAAGACTGCTTGCATTTTGCCATCAGTCAACCAAGCGTTCAACCAGTTACGAGTCGCAACCAGTTTCGAGGAGGACGAAGGGATGAGAAAGCTTATCGTTTGGAATCTGATGACGCTTGACGGCTATTTCGAAGGGACGAAGCCGTGGGATATCGATTTTCACACTCTTGTCTGGGGTCCCGAACTGCAACAGTACTCCGAGCGTCTTGGCGAAGAGGGCGACCTGCTCGTCTTCGCCGCAAGACATATGAGGGCATGGCCGCCTATTGGCCGACCGCCACGGACGAGGAAGGCGAGAAGATCAAGACCTATATGAACGGCATTGCCAAGATAGCCGTATCGAGGTCGATGCCGACGGCCGACTGGAACAACCCGCGTCGTGAGTGAACCCGTCTCGGAACTCAAGAAGCTGAAGGCCGAAACCGGCAAGTCGATCTTCATTTTCGGCAGCGCCGAACTGGCGGATTCGCTCCTGAAGGAAGGCCTGGTGGATGAGATCCGCATGTGCCTTGTGCCTGTCATCCTCGGCGGCGACAACCCACATTTCAAACCGGGAGACTGGCAGCTTCCGCTGAGGCTACTGGACAGCACGACGACGAAGAACGGCGCAGTGATCCTTCGCTACGAGCCGGTCCAAGCATGAGCGTCAATGGCTGCGGCCCTGCCGCAGCCACAGCGGGATTGGATCAAGCATTCGGCAGCCCGCCCCGTCGCTCAAGCGCAGTCTTGCGGATGGTCTCTGCGATCTCGGGGCTGCTGCTCGACAGCATCTGGAACTCCACCGCATAGAGCGACAGCAGCGACACCTCAGTTGCGGCACTGACAGTTGCTGATCGCGGCTCGCCCGTGATCAGCGCCATCTCGCCGAAAAAGCTTCCGCTGCCAAGTTCCACCGGATGATCGGGGGTTGCCACGCTGACCCGCCCCTCGACGATGAAGAACATCTGATCGCCAATATCACCCTTGCGACAGATCACGCTACCGGCAGGGACGACGCGCGGTCGCAGCGCCCGCACGATCTCGACGAGTGCGGCAGCGCCGAGCTTCTGGAATAGAGGTACGGCGGCGACCAGTTGCCAGTTGCGAACAAAGTCCTGACGGCGAACCTCTTCGTAGAAACCGGTGGCGAGGATACCGGCCCAAAGCGCAAAAATGCCGATACCGCTCATCATCACCAGGCCAGCCAGTATCCGCCCTCCGAGGCTCTGCGGGATCTCGTCGCCGTAGCCGGTCGTCGACAACGTCACGACGGCCCACCACATCGCCTGCGGGATGCTGCCGAATTTGTCTGGCTGGACGTCGCGCTCGATGACATAACCGGCCAGCGCGGCACCAAAGAGAACGATGCCGAAGACCGACGTGACGCCAAGCAGATTGCGCGATTCGTTCGCAACCACCTTTGCCATCAGCCTGAAGAAGCTCGAGTCCCGCAGCGGCTTGAGAAGCCAAATGGCGCAATACAGGCTCCGATCGCGGGATCCAACGAACAGGAATGCAACGACCGGAACCAGAACGGCAAGCAAATCGATCACAAGGGCCGTCACCCCGCTCGACGGGCGTTGTCGACGTGAGAGCAACGTCCCAACCAATTGGAGCACATAGACCACCCAAATTGCCGCAAGCAGCAACTCAAAGGCCAATTGCTCTTCCGCGGCGAGATTGGGCGTCGTCAGCGCAGCAACGATCAGGAGACCAATTGCGGCGAACAGCGCGTTGATCGGCGTCGAAATCTTCGAGAAAGGCACTGCCGACATCAGACACTCCCAACCGCGCCCGGCATTCTTCGACAATAAATGCCTTTGGGCCACGCGCAAAGTACACTTGAACCAACGCTCGTGCGGCCTCCCAGGGCCAGGCAGTTTGGCAAGGGAAGCGGGCCTGACGGCCAAACTGTTCTTCGAGCGGCGAGGTTTCGTCGTTTTAACGCAGCAAAGCGTCGAAAAGCGCAGGCGGGCGCTGACAAAATTCCGGATTGGAAAAGCTGCTCTCCTAAGCGGCACTGCCGCCATTTGCAGGTGGCAACTCGCATTCCGCTAAAAACCGCTCGTTAATATTTACGAGTTAGTAATCTCTCGGAAACGAGAGGTTCTTGTAATGCGTATCCGTGCCCTCCCCGCTCTCGTGCTTCTGGCACTTGTTGCCGGCTGTGCGACCGCTCCCAAACAGACCCGAAACATCTGCGCCGTCTTCGAGCAGCGCGACGGGATGTTCACGAGCTGGCAGCGCGCGGCGGAAAAGACGGAGCGCAAGTATGGCGTTCCGGTTCCGATCCTGATGGCGACCATGTATACCGAGTCCGGCTTCCAGCCCTATGCGCGACCACCGCGCACCAAGCTGTTCGGCTTCATTCCGTGGACGCGACCTTCGACGGCTTACGGCTATTCGCAAGCGCTCGACGGCACCTGGGATCACTACCAATCCGCCACCGGCAGCTGGGCCGCGCGCCGCACCAACTTCGCCGATGCGATCGACTTCATCGGCTGGTACCACGCGCAAAACAGCCAGGTGACCGGCATTCCCCTGAACGATGCCTACAACCTCTATCTCGCCTACTATTCCGGCCCGAAGGGTTACGTGCGCGGCGACTGGCGCTCGAATGCACAGCTGCAGAAGACGGCGCAGCGGTTCAACAACATGGCAGTGACCTATCAACGGCAATTGCAGGAGTGCAATTAAGGCCTTCACTGGGAACGTCCAATAGAAACACTATACAACACGAACCAAACAAAATTGGGTCGATCTTCGTACATCTACAGTATTGTTTGACAATACATTCGGGACCATGGGATTCTTTCCGAAATAGAATCAGGAGAATAGATGGCCGAGCGCTACTTATACGATTACAACTCGCACCGGGCGGTCATGTATGAGGTTGGCGACTATCTGTATGCGCTTTCTGGCAACAAAGCGGAACACTGGATCTCCGGCGACTACATCTTCAACACGAAGACACAGGCGATTGCCTTCTGGATTCTGGGAAACGATGTGTACGGCCATCTCGGCCGTGGTGAGCTCACTCGCCAGCCGCTCTACTATTTCGGCGACTAGCGCGACGGCGGTTTGCACGCCTGTCGCCTATCGCGCGCTTAACCCACCAGGTTGCCAAACCTGACTGAGTAGATCCGGTCACGCCCAAGGAGGTGGGCGATGAGCGCAGTGTGATCGAACAGGCCCTTCATCGCCTTGTGGCGAAGGTCGAGGCCGCCGGTCAAGACGCCGAAGGCCGGCATCAGCAGGCGGGCGCCGTCGGTGGCAAAGCACGGCCGGCGGACGGATTTTTCGCGGCGGCGGACGGTTGCGGCCGGATGCAGGTGCCCGGCGATCTCGCCCTGCTGCAGCCCGCCTCTCGGCTCGTGGCGGAAGGTCAGACCGCCGTAATGCATCTCATCGACGGAAGCACCCGGCAGATCGACAGTGCCGTCAGGATCATGATTGCCGTTGATCCAGATCCATTCGCGGCCGCGCGCCATTTCCGCAATCAGGCTGCGGAACGACTCGGGCAGATGCGCCGAGCCGACGCGGTCGTGGAAATTGTCGCCGAGCGAGACCACCAGCTTCGGGTCGTAGCGGGTGATGACGGCCGAAAGCACAGTCAGCGTCGCCAGCGTATCGTAGGGCGGCAGCATCATGCCGCGACGGGCGAAGGCCGCACCCTTTTCGAGATGCAGGTCGGACACGACGAGAATGCCGGCATCGGGCATGTAGAGCGCGCCGAGCGGATCGCAGACGGCGGCAACGCCGTGGACCGAAGTCTCGACGCCCGGTCGCGCGGCCAGTCCGTTCAGTTCACGCGCAAGCGCCAGGCGGTTCATCACTCGGGTCAGTCCTTGGTCTCGGAAGCTCCTTTTCGGGTCGCTCCCTATCTCCGTATCGGGCATTCCGGATGGTAAGCCGGCGCAAACCTATCCGGGACTTATTCTAAGCCAGCGCCTCGGCGATCAGGTCGTCGGCGGCTTCCGCCAGCACGGCATCATGCGCCTCGCCATGCACTGGCTCCTTGCCGATCTCCAGCATGACGGGGACCGCCAGCGGCGAGATGTGGTCGAGCGCGCGATGCGTGATATGGCCCTTGATTCGCCTCAGCATATCGCCAAGCCGGGAAATATCCAAAAGCCCGCTTGCCGCATCCTGCCGCGTCGCCTGCAGCAGAATGTGATCCGGCTCGTGGGTTCTCAGCACATCATAGATCAGATCGGCCGAGACCGTGACCTGGCGCCCGGTCTTTTCCTTGCCCGGGTGACGGCGCTCGATCAAACCTGCAACCACGGCACAATTGCGGAAGGTTCGCTTCAAAAGGAAAGATTCGTCGAGCCAGCTTTCGAGATCGTCGCCCAGCATGTCCTCGTCGAAGAGATCGGCAAGGCTGAGCCGGCCGTTGCGGATCATCAGCCCCATGTCCTCGAAGCCCCAGATGCCGAGCGAATAATCCGTCGCGACGAAGCCGAGAGGCTTGGCGCCGGCTCGCTCGAGGCGCCGGGTCAGCAGCATGCCGAGCGTCTGGTGCGCCAGTCGTCCCTCGAAGGGGTAGATCACCATGTAGCAGCGGCTTCCGCGCGGAAAGGTCTCGATCAAGAGCTCGTCGCGCTTCGGCAGCATCGACTTTTCCTGCTGGATCGCCAGCCAGTCGCGCACCTGGTCCGGCAGGCGGCGCCAGCGGTCGGGATCTGCTATCATCGAGCGCACCTGGTCCGCCAGATAGGTGGAAAGAGGAAACTTGCCGCCGGCATAGGATGGGATCTTCGGATCCATCGAGAAGGCCTGCGAGGCAACCGCCTCGTTCTCGCGGATGCCCTCGAAACGTAGCACCTTGCCGGCGAAGATGAAGGTGTCGCCGGGCGAAAGCTGCTCGAGGAAGTATTCCTCGACCTTGCCCAGCGTCGCACCGCCGCGGCCGATCCTGCCGCCTTCGCCGCGCTTGACCATGCGCAGGTTGAGCATCGGGCTTTCAACGATGGTGCCGAGGTTCAGCCGGTATTGCTGGGCGACCTGGGGATTTGAGACGCGCCAGCGTCCTTCCTTGGTCTTGCGGATCCGGGCATAGCGCTCATAGGTGCGCAGCGCATAGCCGCCCGTCGCGACGAAATCAACGACGCGCTCGAAGGTCTCCCACGAGAGATCGGCGTATGGCGAGGCGCTCAATATCTCGTCGAAGAGTTCCAGCATATCGAAAGGTTCGGCGCAGGCCATGCCGAGCACATGCTGCGCCAGAGCATCAAGCGCGCCCTTCCCGACCGGCGGCGTGTCCTGCGCGCCGATATAGTTCGCGTCGAGTGCTGCCTGGCATTCCATCACCTCGAAGCGGTTGGCGGGCACGAGGATCGCCTTCGACGGCTCGTCCATGCGGTGGTTGGCGCGGCCGATGCGCTGGGCAAGCCGCGAGGCTCCCTTTGGCGCGCCGACATGAACGACAAGATCGACATCGCCCCAGTCGATGCCGAGGTCGAGCGTCGAGGTGGCGACAACCGCCCGCAGCCGGTTTGCCGCCATCGCGGCCTCCACCTTGCGGCGCTGGCCGACATCGAGCGAGCCGTGATGCAGCGCGATCGGCAGGTTTTCCTCGTTCACCGTCCAGAGTTCCTGGAACAGCATCTCGGCCTGCGACCTGGTATTGACGAAGAGCAGCGTCGTGCGGTGGTCGAGGAGCTGCTTGTAGACGTCGGGGATCGCGTATTTCGCCGAATGGCCCGACCAGGGAATGTGCTCCTCGGTCGACAGGATCGAAATGTCGGGCTTGGCGCCGCCTTCGACGATGACCAATCCGGCGTGGTGATCCTCGCCTTCCCGCTGCGCGACTAGCCATTTCTGCAGGTCCATCGGGTCGGAGACGGTAGCCGAAAGGCCGATCGTCTGCAGGGCGGGTGCCAGCCGGCGCAGGCGGGCAAGGCCGAGCGAAAGCATGTGGCCCCGCTTCGAGGTGACGAGCGAATGCAGTTCGTCGAAAACGACGTATTTGAGGTCCTTGAAAAAGCGCTCTGCCTCGCGGCTGGCGAGCAGCAAGGCCACTTGCTCGGGGGTGGTCAGCAGAATGTCGGGCGGGCTCAATCTCTGGCGCTGGCGCTTGGCAACGGGCGTGTCGCCGGTGCGGTTTTCGACCGTCACCGGCAGGACCATTTCCTCCACTGGCTTCATCAGGTTTCTCTCGATGTCGACGGCAAGCGCCTTCAGTGGCGAGATGTAAAGCGTGTGGATACCGGTGAAGGCGGAGCCCGGGAGGATCTTGCCGCGACGCGTCAGGTCGGTCAGCGATGGCAGAAAGCCGGCGAGCGTCTTGCCGGCGCCGGTTGGCGCGATCAGCAGCGTGCTGTCACCAGCCTCGGCGCGGGCCAGCAATTCCAGCTGATGGGCGCGTGGACGCCATCCCTTGTCCGCGAACCAGCGGGTGAAAGGCTGAGGCAGGACAACGCGGGCTTCGGAATCGATCTGGTCCACGGCCCTAAAGGTAGTGCAGCGGCTGCAGAAATAGAATGGCAGACCTTGTAACTACAGGAAGCGATGCGGGTGGAAGGGCTTCGGATCGGCAAACGTGTCGTTGCCGGCCATCTGCTCGGCCAGCAGCCGGCCACTTGCCGGGCCGAGCGTCAGGCCGTGATGGGCGTGGCCGAAATTGAACCAAACGCCGCGATGGCGCGGCGCCGGTCCGATCACCGGGCGCATGTCGGGCAGGCAGGGACGCAGGCCGAGCCAGGGCGTGGCCTCCACTGGCTCACCGAGCGGGAAGAGCGCGCGGGCCTGAGCCTCGTCGCGGCGGAGCTGGATGGTATTCGGCGGCGCATCGGGCGCAGCAAATTCGATGCCCGTCGTCAACCGGATACCGCGCGCCATCGGCGCCAGCACGTAGCCGGCTTCCTCGTCGACGACGGAGTGGCCGAGCGGCTGGCCTTCGCGCTGCGCATAATGCCGGTGGTAGCCGCGCTTGACCGCCAGCGGCAAGGAATAGCCGAGCTTGCGGAAGATCAGGCCGGATTGCGGGCCGAGGGCAACGACGACCTCGCCGGCTTCGATGATCTCGCCTTCGGCTGTCGTGATCGACCAGCCGTTCTTCTCCTCGCGAAGAGCGGAGGCGTCAGCTCGGACGACCGTGCCGCCGGCTGCCGTGAAGAGGTTGGCATAGGCTGCCGTCAGCGCCTGTGGATCGGTTACGGTCTTCGGGTCGAGCCAGTGGACGGCGCCGGCGATGCTTCCACCGCGCGCGGCGAAGGCAGGCTCCATCGCCAGAAACTCGCTGGCATCGAGAATACGGATCGCCAGACCATGGGCGGACACGCCCTCGGCTTCCGCACGGGCAGCCTCGAAACGGCGCGGGTTCTTGTAGAACGACATCCAGCCGCGCTCGCGGATGAGGTCGGAGGCGCCGGCGCGGCCAATCAGCTTGTCGTGTTCGGTGACACTGGCTTCGATCAATGGCAGCAGCGCCCGTGTCGCCTTTTCCAGATTGGTCGGCGAGGAATGCCACCAGTAGCGCGCCAGCCATTTCGCGATGCGCGGCAGGTAGGCCGGATCGTAACGGACATCCGATGAATTGTTCAGCGCATACTTGGCAATCGCGCCGAGCTGTCGCGGGAAGGCGTAGGGAACGACGGAGGAACGCTCGATCAGTCCGGCATTGCCGTAGCTGGTGCCGCCGCCCGGTTCGCCGCGGTCGGCAAGCACGACGGAGCGGCCGCGATCCTGCAAATGAATGGCCGCACTGACGCCGACAATGCCGGCACCGAGGACGAGGATATCTGTTTTCATAGGATGGACTTGATCAGAGGGCGCGGAGGCTTTTGGCCTCCGCGCGATTGGATCGGCAAGCGATCAGTAGATGTCGAAGGGGAAGTACTTCTTGGTGATTTCCTTGTACTTCCCGTTCGCAACGAGCGCGTCGATCGCCTTGTTGAAGCGTTCCTTCAGCTCGGTCTCGCCCTGGCGGATGCCGATGCCGGCCTGCGTTTCCGTACCGGGGACGTCGCCGAGCAACTTGCAGCAATCCTTGCCTGCCTTGTTCAGCCAGTCGACCACCACGAACTTGTCGGAGATCAGGGCGTCCATACGACCGTTCTGCAAGTCGGCGACGGCTTCATCCTGCGTCGGATACATCTTCGCTTCGGCGCCGCCCTTGGCGTAGACGTCGTTCAGGTAGTCGGCCTGCGTGGTCGAAGCCTGGGCGCCAACGGTCTTGCCCTTCATGTCATCGACCGAAACGCCCTTGAGCGGGCTGTCCTTCGGCACGGCAACCGCAAGCGGCGTCGTGTAGTATTTGTTCGTGAAGTCGATCTGCTTCTTGCGTTCCTCGGTGATGCTCATCGACGCGATGATGGCGTCATATTTCTTGGCCAGGAGCCCGGGGATGATGCCATCCCAATCCTGCGCTACGATCGTGCACTTGGCCTTCATCTCGTCGCAGAGCGCATTGGCCATGTCGACGTCGAGGCCCTTCAGGCTGCCGTCGGATTCGACATAGTTGAATGGAGGATAGGCACCTTCCGTTGCGATGCGGATCGTGTCCTCGGCGGATGCGAGGTGCGTCGCCGCAAGCAAGGCAGCGGCCGCCAGGAAAATCGTCTTTCTCATTGCTGTTCCCTTATTGGAATTGTTTTTGCCCAACGGGGCCGACTTTAGCGAATCCGTCCCGCTTCACAACCCCGGACGACCAAAATGCGCACGTCTATCCGATCCTTCGCATATCGCCGCTTGACAGGTGCAATAATCATAGATATTTTTTATCCACGAATTGAGGATGGTCTGATGAAACTGGGTGATGGAGTCGAGCAGGCGATACACAGCGTTTCCATGCTGGCCGGCCTTTCCGAAGGCGGGGTGCTCTCGGCCGCGGCACTCGCAGAGTTCCATGGCGTTTCGACGAGCTATCTTCTGAAGCATCTGCAGGCGCTTTCCGGCGCAGGTATCGTGAGCACGGTTCCGGGGCCGAAGGGCGGATACAAGTTGGCGAAGCCGACAGAGGAGATCAGCCTTCTCGACATCGTCCTTGCTGTCGAAGGGCCGGAGCCGGCTTTCCGCTGCGGCGAGATCCGCCAGCGCGGGCCGAACCAGCTTCCAGGGCGCTATTTCACCAAACCGTGCCAGATCAGCGCGGCGATGCTGAGGGCCGAGCGCGTCTACCGCGCCGAACTCGCCAAGACCAGCATCGCCGACATCCTGGTGCAGCTCGCTGCTGATGACGACGGCGGGATCGCCGCCCGCGGCTGCGCCTTCCTTGAGATCAATGAACGCAGAGCGGCTCGCTGAGCCGCAGAACCCTAAAAGGAGAATGAACCATGCAAGCACGTTTCAACTTCGCCAAGGCCGCGCCGGACGCTTACAAGGCGGTCGCCGCCCTCGAGCAGTATGTTCAGGAATCGGGCCTTGAACGCCGCTTCATCCATCTGATCAAGCTGCGCGCCTCGCAGATCAACGGCTGCGCCTATTGCGTCGACATGCACGTGAAGGAATCCCGGCATGACGGGCTTAGCGAACAGTGGATCAACCTGATGTGCGTCTGGCGGGAATCGCCGATCTATGACGCCAAGGAACGCGCCCTTCTCGGCTGGGTCGATGCCGTGACCCGTATCGCCGAAACCGGCGCACCGGACGCCGATTTCGAAGCCCTGAAGGCCCACTTCACGGAAGAAGAGATCACCAAGATCACGGTCGCGATCGGCACGATCAATGTCTGGAACCGGCTGGCAGTCGGCTTCCGCTCGCAGCACCCGATCGACAAGCCGGCACGGGCTGCCTAAAGCGCGATGTAGCGATCGGCGCGGTGGTTGACGGCCACGAAGAGGTTCAGCACCACCGCGCCTAGAACGGAATAGAAAACCACCGGTGGCGTGGTGACAAAGAAGGCTGCGGCCAGCACACAAAGGTCGATCGCCATCTGCACGAGGCCGGCGCGGATGCCGAAACGCTCCTGCATATAGACGCCCAGGATGCCGACCCCACCGAGGCTGGCGCGGTGGCGATAGAGCGCCAGAAGGCCGAAACCCAGCAGCAGACCGCCGAGAAGGGCCGCCCAGGCCGGATGGATGGCGGAAATGTCCATGACCTTCGGCTGCAGGCTGGTCATGAGCGATGTCAGGCCGATCGCGATAAATGTCTTGACCGTGAAGGCCATGCCGAGCCGCGTCCACGAAAGATAAAAGAACGGCAGGTTGAGCAGGAAGAAGGCGAGACCGAAGTTCACGCCGAAGGCGTAGTGGAGCAGAAACGCGACGCCGGCGGTGCTGCCGGTCAGAAGGCCGGCGCTGGCCAGAACATAAAGCCCGAGCGCCGCAATAAGGCTGCCGGAGAAAATCCCCTGGACGTCTTCGACCGGTGTATGGCGAGTGGCGCTGGTATTCCAGAAACCGAGGGCATTGAAGAGCTGTGCCATTGTCGTTGATCCCCAAACGGCAGACATGTTCATATGCGCCAGGGCGAGACCCGAGCGTGACGAAATGTAGGTGATGAATGGTCCCGGGTGCCTCGAAATCCTGAAAGAACCCTACTGAATTAGCCAGGATTATCAGGCGTTTTCGCAGTGCAATCAAGCGAAATACGTAAGCAATGCTGACCTATTATTCACTTCGCAAGAATCGTTCCGCTATCCCGCCTTGCGCGTAAGGAACAGGATACCTGAAATGATGTTTGAGCCATCTTTGCGAATGGGCGTCTTGCTGACGGCGATGACCTCGAGACCGTGGCGGGCGCAGAGCGCGCGTATATAGCTTTCGGAATGGGCGTAGCGCAGCGACGGCGCGAGATGAAAGCCATCGCCCTCACCCGCGTCCTCGACCGAAAATGCGAAATCGGCGCCCGGCAAGACAAGCGCTGAAACCGCCTCGAACACACTCTCGAGATTGCCGAGATACATCAACACATCCGCGGCAGTGACGAGGTCGGCACGATGCGTCGCTCCCTCGACAAAGAGGCCCGTCGCTTCCGGAGCCAGCGACAGATCGGCTTGCGCCAAGTGATCGTAGATATGCTTCTCGGCAGCCTTGGCGAGCATGTTCTGCGACAGATCGAATCCCTCGAGGCGCGCAACGCGATCACGGATCTCCGGTCCGAGCAAGCCGGTGCCGCAGCCGAGGTCCACGGCCAACGCATAGTTCCTGCCGGTCGTCGCGACGAGCGCCGCAAGCTTGGCGGGAACGCTGTAATCGAGCTTCTCCACCAGTGACGTCTCGAAGCGATCGGCATAGTCGTCGAACAATCGCTCGACATAGCTGGTCGGCGGCTGGTCCGGCATCTCGACGTCGCCAAGCAAAGCGAGCTTGAGCTCGGCTCCGAAAATATCGTCCGGACTGACCTCCAAAGTGCGCCGGTAGGCGTCGATCGCGCCTGACTTATCGCCGGCCTTTTCGCGGTAGCCGGCCAGCCGATACCAGCCGGCCGCCCAGCCCGGCACGAGTTCCAACGCCTGCTCCATCAATTCGGCGGCGGCGTCCGGTTCGCCGCTTTCGTCGAGCATCTTGGCGTAGTCGGCGCGGCGATCGGCGATCACGTCGCCTGAAGTGAGTTGGTTGGGCTGCATGGTGAAGACCTATTGGGATTGGCCCGCATTTGGCTGCGGTCACAAAAAAACTCAAGTCCTATTTCAGAGGCGGAGACGCCAGACCTGAAAAAGGCTTGCGAGCGGCGTTCCGCGCCCGTATTTCAGGGACAAACAGGAGATGGCGCATGTCCGATCAGGTGAACAAGTTTCTCGGCGATTCCCTCGGCCGCACATTGGTCAAGCTTTTGGTCGTATCGCTGATCGTCGGCTTCATCATGGCCGTGTTCGGCTGGGCGCCGCTGGATTTCGTCTACGGCTTCCGCAATTTCGTTCTGGAAGTCTGGCATCGCGGCTTTGCCGCTTTGGGACGCGTCGGCGATTATTTGTTGCTTGGTGCGACCGTCGTGATCCCGGTCTTCGTCCTCATCCGTCTCTTCAGCTATCGGCGCTAATATGTCCTCTCTCATCCTCTCGCGGCGTGGGCTACTACACATATCCGGCCTCGTGCTGGTCGCCGGTGTTGCAAGCTGCACGACCGCGCCCAAGTTCGCTTCCACGCCTTCTGATGGCGAAGACGAAACGGCGGACGCTCTACCGCTAGTCAATCAGTTGCGCGCCAAGAACGGATTGCCGCCGCTTTCGGCGGATCCTGCTGCCAAGGATGCCGCGATGTTCCAGGCCAAGCGCATGGCATCGGCAGGCAAGATGAAGCACGTGATGGGGATCGGCGACGGCTTCGGCCCGCGCGTCAAGGCAAGCGGCGTACAGATGCCGGCCGCCGAAAACATCGCGGCCGGCCAACAGTCGGTGCCGGCCGTTGTGACCGCCTGGATCAACTCTCCGCACCATCTGGAGAACATGCTCGGTCGTTACAATGGTCTCGGCGTTGCGGTAGCACGCAATTCTGCTTCCAAAAGCGTGCCCTATTGGGCAATGGTGCTTTCCGGCTGAGGCGATTCTGCCTCCTTCCTCAGAGGCAGACATGGATACGCACGGTCACGAGAACAGGCTGGCATTCGACGTGACGCACCGACTGGTGCTGTCGATTGCAATTCCGATGACGCTCGGCTTCATGACGACGCCGCTCCTTGGCCTCGTCGACACCGGCGTCGTCGGCCACATGGGTCAGCCGGATGCGCTGGCAGGGCTTGCGATCGGCGCCATGCTCTTCGACCTTATCCTCGGCAGCTTCAACTTCCTGCGCGCCTCCACGACCGGACTGACGGCGCAGGCCTTCGGACGGCACGACCGGCACGCCCAGCAGGGCGTCTTCTGGCGAGCGCTGATCTCCGCGCTCGGCTGCGGCATAGCGCTTCTCTGTCTTTCGCCACTGCTACTCGCAGCCGGGCTGAAGCTGATGGGACCGGAGAGCGCCGTTGCGGCCGCCACCAGCACCTATTTCTCCATCCGCATCCTTGCCGGCCCGGCAGCGCTTGCCAATTACGCGATCCTCGGCTTCGTGCTCGGCCGCGGCCAGGGCACCGTTGGCCTGTTGCTGCAGACGATCATCAACGGCATCAACATCATACTGGCGATCTATCTCGGCCTCTGGCTTGACTGGGGCGTGGCGGGCGTCGCCTGGGGTACGATGGTCGGCGAGACAGCCGGTGCTGTCGTCGGCTTGCTGATTGTCCTTCGCGGCTTCGATCGCGCGCATCGGCCGACACGCACGGAGATCTTCTCCCGGCATCGCCTCGCCGAGCTTTTCGCGCTGAACCGCGACATCCTGATCCGCACCTTCGTGCTGCTCGCCGCTTTCACTCTGATGACGCGGATCGGCACGAGCTTCGGAGCGGTCACGCTGGCCGCCAACGCCGTGCTGATGAACTTCTTCCTGCTCTCCGGATATTATCTCGACGGACTGGCCAACGCGGCAGAGCAGATCACCGGACGGGCGATCGGCGCGCGATACCGGCCGGCCTTCGAGCGTGGCCTGAAGCTGACGGCGCTCTGGTCCTTCGGGCTTGCCGGCCTCATTTCCGTGTTCTTCCTGCTGGCCGGTCCATGGTTGATTTCGGTGCTAACCACCTCGCCGGAGGTGCAGCAGGCGGCCGAAACCTACCTGCCCTGGGCCGCCGTCACCGGACTTACGGGGGCGCTGGCCTTCCTGATGGACGGTGTCTTCATCGGCGCCACCTGGTCGACCGACATGCGCAACCGGATGCTCATGTCGTTTGCCGGCTATCTCATAGCGCTGGCCGTTTTCGTGCCGCTGTTCGGCAATCATGGCCTATGGCTGGCGATGAACGGCTTCCTGCTGTTTCGCGGTGTCTTCCTGGCGATGCTCGTGCGGCCGCGGGCGGATCAGACGTTCCGTCCTGCCCAGTAGTCCGTTCTCGTATCCCTGAGGTCGCGGATGGATCTGACCTGCTCGCGATCGAGCAGCTTCGACAGGCCGCGAACGATCGTGCCCGGGAGGCCCGGCCCCTCATAAACCATGCAGGAATAGAGCTGCACGAGATCGGCACCGGCCTTGATCTTCTCGAGCGCGGTTTCGGCGGACGAGACGCCGCCGACGCCGATGATCGGCAGGCCTGGGCCGACGCGTTTGCGCATTTTGGCGAGAACGGCGGTCGATTTGTCGAACAGCGGCTTGCCGGAAAGCCCGCCGGCCTCCTTCGCCTGACGCTGGTCCCTGAGGCCCTCGCGGGAAAGCGTGGTGTTCGAAACGATCAGGCCGTCCAGGGCATGCGACAGCGCTTCGGCGGCGATATCGTCCAGCCCCTCTTCCGTCAGATCAGGCGCGATCTTCAGGAAGACTGGGATCTTTCTGCCTGCCTTTTCGGCTTCGGCATCGCGGGCAGCAAGCACTGCCGACAAGAGCGCGGCGAGGCTTTCGCGCGCCTGCAAATCGCGCAGGCCCGGCGTGTTCGGTGATGAGATATTGGCGGTGAAATAGCGAGCGACCGAATAGAACCGGCGGATGCCGAGGACATAGTCGACAATGCGGTCCTCGCTGTCCTTGTTGGCGCCGATGTTGATGCCGATCATGCCGTTGCCGCGAATGACCGACAGGCGTGCGAAGGCGGCATCGTGGCCTTCGTTGTTGAAGCCGAGGCGATTGATGACGCCTTCATCCTCGACCAGCCGGAAGATGCGTGGGCGCGGGTTGCCGGGCTGCGGCTTCGGCGTCACGGTGCCGATCTCGGTGAAACCGAAGCCGATCTTCAGCAACGCTTCCGGAACCTCGGCGTTCTTGTCGTAGCCGGCCGCCATGCCAATCGGATTGACGAAATCGAGCCCGGCAACGCTCTGCCGCAGGCGTGGATCGGGGGCGATCCGGCAGGCCGGCACGGCGCCTGCCTTCAGTGCGGCAATCGACATGCCATGAGCGGTTTCGGGGTCGAAGAGGAAGAGACCCTTGCGGGCGGCGTGCTTGAAAAGCTCGATCATGGCGCAAGATCCGGAAAGACGTGCTGGCCGGCGACATCGAGCGGCAGCGGCGCCTCCCATAACACGGCCGACATCGGCAATTCCGCATAGAGGTGTGGAAAGAGAGCGCCGCCGCGCGAGGGTTCGAAGACGAGTTCGTCGCCGAACTTGCTGCTATCGACGGCAACGAGCAGAAGCCCCGCCTGGCCGGCGAAGTGAAGGGCCGCCGTCTGCCTGACCTGGGCGGCTGTCGAGAAGTGGATGTAGCCGTCCGTAAGGTCGATCGGCGCGCCACGAAAAACGCCGGCTGCCCTCGCCTCCTGCCAGAGCGTTTCCGTCACGATCTTGTAAAGCGTGGGTGTCAGGGTCATGATAACCTCAGAATGGCTGGTCTTTCCCGGGCTTTGCCGCAAAGCGGCGGCGATGTCCACGCCTCGCCGCGAAAAATGCGGTGGCCACCGAGATTTCCGGAGGAAACCATGAGAAATATCGCAATCGGCCTTTTCGCGCTTCTCCTGCCGCTCGGCGTTCATGCCGCTGAAACCGACGCATTGCGCTTTCAATTGGAGCGTAGCGGCGACCACTTCGTGCGGCTCGACAAGCAGACCGGCGCCATGTCGCTTTGCGAGGAGAAGGACGGCGCGCTCGTCTGCAGGATGGCCGCCGATGAGCGGGCGGCCTATGAGCAGGAACTCGACCGGCTTTCGGCCCGCGTCACGGCGCTGGAGAACAAAAGCATCGTCAACAAGGCGCTTCCCTCCGACGAGGAGATCAACCGTTCGATCGGCATCATGGAGCGCTGGATGCGGAGCTTCATGGGGATAGTCAAGGAATTCCGAAGCGAGGAGGAGCGCAACGCCCTTCCGCAAAAGACATGATTTGATATAGTCACCTCCGAATGGAGGCTTGTATCGTGCGGAGGCACGAGGCATGTCTCGGCGATCGAGCTCTTGGGAGGGAGCTATCGATGCAGGAACAGACAATCATCATTGCCGACGACCACCCGCTTTTCCGGGATGCGCTGCGCCAGGCAGTGATTGGTATGGAAGGCCATCCCGAGATCGTCGAGGCCGGCGATTTTGCCGCAGCGCGCATGGCGGCTGGAGCACATCCCGAAGCGGACCTGATGCTGCTCGATCTATCGATGCCTGGTGTCAGCGGCTTTTCCGGCCTGATGGCGCTTCGCTCCGAATTCACCGGGCTGCCGATCGTCATCATTTCCGCGACGGATGACGCCACGACGATCCGTCGCGCGCTCGAACTCGGCGCATCCGGCTTCATCTCCAAATCCTCCGGGATCGACGACATTCGCCGCGGTATCCAGACGGTCCTTGCCGGCGATATCGCGACCCCCGAGACTTATCGGGACGGGCAGGAACAGGATCCTGACGTCGCCGACCTGATCCACCGGCTGCACACGCTGACACCGCAGCAGAGCCGTGTGCTGACGATGCTGGCGGAAGGTCTTCTCAACAAGCAGATCGCCTATGAGCTCGGCGTTTCCGAGGCGACGATCAAGGCGCATGTCTCGGCGATCCTGCTCAAGCTCGATGTCGACAGCCGTACGCAGGCGGTGATCCAGCTCGGCAAGATCAACATGGCCTTGGTCGCCTGAGGCGAGACAGGATTTTATTCCTTTCATCTCTTTACTCCCGCTGGGCTTGCGGTTAATATTTCGTCGTTGAACGATGGCGCAGGCGCGCAGGAATCAGGCGACATGCTGTCACACGAGCAGATTTGGGGGGCGATCGACAGGCTTGCCGAACGGCATGACCTGACGCCTTCAGGTCTTGCCCGGCGCGCGGGGCTCGATCCAACCTCCTTCAACAAGTCCAAGCGGCTCTCCGCCGATGGGCGGTTGCGCTGGCCGTCGACGGAATCGATCGCCAAGGTGCTGGATGCAACGGGCGCCAGCATGGAGCAGTTCCTGACGTTCATGCGGCCGGCAGGGAGCTTTTCCAGTCTTCCGGAAGGCGGCTTCCCGCGGCAGGGCAGCTCGATTCCGCTGCTCGGCTTTGCGCAGGCCGGTGCCGGCGGCTTCTTCGATGATGGCGGCTTTCCGGCTGGGCAAGGCTGGGACGTTGTGGAATTCCCGGCCGCACCCTCGCAGAAGGCAGGCGTCTATGCGCTCGAAGTCCAGGGCGAGAGCATGATGCCGCTCTACCGCGACGGCGACGTCTTGATCGTCGAGCCTGGCGCGCAGGTTCGACGCAATGATCGCGTCGTCGTCAAGACGCGCGAAGGCGAAGTGATGGCGAAGGTGCTGTTGCGCCAGAGCCCGCGATCGATCGAATTGATGTCGCTCAACCCGGAGCATCCCAACCGAACAATTGAACTTTCCGACGTGGATTGGATCGCCCGCATCATCTGGGCCAGCCAGTAGGAAGATATTCCATGCGTCCTGCGGCAATTCTGACCGCTGTTGCAGGGATCGGAATTGTCGCCGACCTGATTGCGGCCGGCGGACAGCGGCTTGGCTCGGCCATTGATCCGGCGGAAACGGCAGCGCCGATGGAAGCGCAAGTGCCGCCCCCCGCTCCGACGGCTCAACCGACCTCAAATCCCGAAGCCAGCATGAATGCGCGGCGTGTCGACGAGGCCAGCCAGTTCTACCCTGCGGTCATCGACGGCAAGCCACTCGAGCGCATCGCGCCCGTTGTGCCGGAGCAACCGGCAAACCCTGCCAAAGACAGGGGCGTGAACCTTGTTCGCCCGATCGCGGAAAGCGCCGGTGTCCTGGCGTTTGGCGACCGTCGCCTGCAGCTTGCCGGCATCGACCCAACGCCGGCGGACAAGACATGCATCGACAGCGGGGGCCGTGAGTGGCCATGCGGGATGCTGGCAAAGACCAATCTGCGGCTGCTGCTGCGCCTCAGGGCCGTCCGCTGCGATCTCGACAGTGCGGAATGGACCGGTACCGTCACGGCCGCCTGCAGGATCGGCACGCAGGAAATTTCACAGTGGCTCGTCGAAAACGGCTGGGCAGAGGCGGCGAAGGGATCTGCGCTCGCCGAGGCCGGCGAGAAGGCAAAACAGGCGGGCAAAGGCATCCATGGCAACGACCCTCGCAGCCTCGCAGAAACCAGCGGTCCTGAGGATCTGCCTTCCGATCTGCCGCCCGACGGCTTGTAATGTCGCTGGGCAACTCCTAGACTCTGGCCTCACTTCGAAGGGATCATCGAGACATGAACAAGCCGCTTTCCGCCCATGACGCCTTGATCTACGTGATGGTGATGGCATCCGCCGTCGACAGCACGATGAACGATCGCGAGATGGAGCGAATCGGCCAACTGATCGGCTTCCTGCCGGTCTTCCGTGATTTCGACGACGAAAAGCTGATTTCCATCGCGCGCGATTGCGCGGGACTGCTGGCTGGTCCCGAAGGGCTCGACATCGTGCTCGAAACCGTCAAGGACACGCTGCCGTCGCGCCTCTACGACACGGCCTATGCGCTCGCGGTCGAAATTGCTTCCGCCGATCTCTCGGTGAAGGCGGAAGAGCTGCGCCTTCTCAGCCTGCTTCGCGACCGCCTCGGCCTCGATAAGCTCACTTGCGCCGCCATCGAGCGCAGCGCGATCGCGCGCTTTCGCAAGGGCTAGGTGTGTAGTCCCTGAGTGTGATGGTGCATCATTGAACCTGAGTCGTCAGGAAGAGGATGCATTATGGGAAGTATTCTTCACGGCAGCGCCCGCACGACGCCGCGTCTTCGAGCCGAACTCCAAGCGTCGCAAGAAAGTACCCGGTCCCTTGCCGCCCGCTACGGCCTGAACTCGAAGACGGTGGCCAAATGGCGCGAGCGGACCACGACGGCCGATGCACCGATGGGGCCTAAGTCTCCCAAGAGCACGGTGCTGACGCCGGCTGAGGAGG